>NZ_PSTN01000015.1:0-46054 GCF_002930955.1 Rathayibacter sp. AY1A4
TGCGTGGGGGGCCGTGCGGCCGATGGAGCGGTCGCACGCGGAGTCGTTGCTGTCACTCAATCTAGGGGGTCTGCTTATGTGAATCCTTAGAGCATATGCGCGACCCGCGTGGAGGGGCACAGAGAGGTCTCACGGGTCGGCGGCTCGGCGGGGGACCGGGCTCGGGAGCAGGGGAAGCGGCTATGTCACCAGGCGGGGGTGGGAGACCCGTCAGACGGGCCTCCGAAAGCGCTCCGAATAACAGTACGGTAACGAGCGGCGCGTGTCACGCCCGATCGTGTCCGTCTGTGATCGCTAGACCGCCTAGGAAGTGGTCCCCGGTGCGTAATCGGGCGCATCCGGAAGGCCGAAGGCGCGCTCGAGCGTCTCGATGCCGGAGTCGTGCAGGTACCCGGAGAGCTGAGTCCCGACGTACCGTAGGTGGTACGGCTCCGACTCGTACCCCGTGATCGGAGTGGTGTCGGGCTTGTAGCGCACGAGGAAGCCGAAGCGATGGGCGTTGGCGCCGACCCACTGCCCCTCCGGAGTGTCGCCCCAGCAGATCTCGAGCGCGCACGCGCCCGACGCTCCCACCACGTCGACCGCCCAGCCGGTCTGGTGCTCGCTGTGCCCCGGGCGCGCACTCGTCGCATCCGCTCCCGCCTGCCCGCGCGAGGACACCCAGCCCGCGTAGACGCTGACCTGGGTGTCGTAGGAGCGGTAGGCGCTCTGCACCGCCAGCGAGAGGCCGGCCTCGGAGCGGGCTGCGGCGAAGAGCGGGACGAGGGCGTCCGCGGTCGCCTGGCGCATCGGCTGCCGGTTGACGTAGGGCACGTCGGGGAAGGTCAGGTCGGCGGGGACGTAGTCGACCGGCGCGAGCGTCCGCAGCTTGTTGACGACGACCCAGGTGCTCGCCGGGTCGTCGACGGACTGCGCGGTGAGGTCGATCCCGGAGGCGGTGGGAGTGGGTGTGGGAGTCGGAGTGGCGGTCGGCTCCGCTGTGGGCGCCGACGTGGTCGCGGCGGCGGAGGGCGACGGAGCGGGCGGCGCCGTCGAGGGGGTCGGCGAGGGCGCCGGCGCTCCGTTCCCGATGGCGGCTCCGACCCCCAGCGCGGTCAGGCCCGCCGCGGCGGCCACACCCCCGATGACCAGGGCTCGGCGGCGGACGGGGCGCCCATCGGTCGGCTCGTTCTCGTTCGACGTCATCCTCCGAGCCTAGACAGACCCGTTCCTGCGCATCTGCTGAAGCACCGGCGATCGGTTCTGTCCACCCGTGCCCCTCCACGCGGGTCGCGCATATCCTCTAAGGATTCACATAAGCAGACCCCCTAGCTTGAGTGACAGCCACGACTCCGCGTGCGACCGCCCCCTCGGCCGCACGGCCCCCCACGGAGCCGTCGATGGAAGGACCCCATGCTCCGACCCCTCACCGCACCCTCCGTCCCTCTCGCCGCCCTCGCTCGGACGCTCGAGATCGGCGACGAGGGCGGCCTGACGGCCGAGATCAGCGGAGTGACGCTGATCGCCTCCGACGTCGAGCCCGGCGACCTCTTCGTCGCCCTGCCCGGGGTCAATTGCCACGGGGCCGAGTTCGTCGAGCAGGCCGTGGCCCGCGGCGCCTCCGCCGTGCTGACCGACACCGCGGGCGCCGACGCCGCGCGCGCGACCGGTCTGCCCGTCCTCGTGGTCGACGACCCCCGCTCCCGCCTGGGCGCCGTCGCCGCCGCCGTCTACGGGACGGCCGAGCGCTCCCCCGTGCTGCTCGGCGTGACCGGCACCAACGGCAAGACGTCGACCGTCCACATGCTCGAGGGGATCCTCCGCCAGCTCGGCGTCGTGCCCGGCCTCAGCTCGACCGCTGAGCGTCACATCGGCGACACCTCGGTGACCAGCGGCCTGACCACCCCGGAGGCGACGGAGCTGCACGCGCTCGTCGCCCGCATGGAGGAGGAGGGCGTCGGCGCGGCCGCGATCGAGGTCAGCGCCCAGGCGCTCACCCGCCACCGCGTCGACGGCGTGGTCTTCGACGTCGCCGGCTTCACGAACCTCAGCCACGACCACCTCGACGACTACGGCGACATGGACACCTACTTCGGCGAGAAGGCCCAGCTGTTCCAGCCCGATCGCGCGCGCCGGACCGTCGTCTCGCTCGACTCCCCCGCGGGCGCGCGCCTCGTCGAGGTCGCCGGCGTGCCGGTCACCACGATCACCTCCCTCCCGGGCGTCGACGCCGACTGGACCGTGACGGTGCTCGAGCAGGAGTTCGGCCGCACCCGTTTCCGGATCGGCAACCGCGAGGGCCGTGCCATCACGACCTCCGTCCCGATCATCGGCACCCACATGGCCGCGAACGCCGGACTGGCGATCGTGATGCTGATCGAGTCCGGTCGGCCGATCGGCGAGATCCGCGCCGCGCTGCACCGGGACGGCGGAGTGGACGCCTCCCTCCCCGGCCGCACCGAGCGCGTCTCGGGCGACCGCGGCCCCACGGTGTACGTCGACTTCGGCCACAGCGCCGACGCCTTCGCCCGCACCCTGGAGGCCGTCCGCGAGATCACTCCGGGCCGCGTGATCATGGTGTTCGGCGCCGACGGCGACCGGGACGCGCTCAAGCGCCCGGCGATGGCCGAAGCCGCCGTCCTGGGCAGCGACGTGCTGGTCGTGACCGACCACCACCCGCGCTTCGAGGATCCGGCCTCGATCCGGCGCACCCTCGTCGAGGCCGCCCGCGCCGCACGTCCGGACGCCGAGATCCACGAGGTCGACGACCCCAAGCGCGCCATCCGCGTCGCCGTCTCCCTGGCGCACGAGGGCGACGCCATCCTCTGGGCCGGCCCCGGGCACCAGAACTACCGCGACATCCTCGGCGTGCGCACGCCGTACTCGGCCCGAGCCGAGGCCCGCGCGGCGCTCCGTGAAGCCGGCTGGGCGGACGAGGCGGTCCCCGCTCCGGCCTGACGCACGGCCTCGGCACGGCGGCCCTGAGATCCCGTTCAGGCTCGCCGGACGCTCTGTCGCGCTCTCCGCACGCGGTGTAACTTTGCGCAGCACGCAACGTTTGCGGCGGATCGCCGTGCCTGGACGCGTCCGCCAGACAAGGGGACCACCGTGGCCGACTCCGCCTCCGCTCCATCCGCTCCGACCTCGACGCCGTCCGGCGCCGTGATGTCGCACCGGCAGATCCTGTTCGTCATCTTCGGCCTGATGGCGGGGATGTTCCTCTCCTCGCTCGATCAGACCATCGTCGGCACCTCGATGCGCACCATCGCGGACGACCTCGACGGCCTCTCGCAGCAGGCGTGGGTGACCACCGCCTACCTGATCGTCTCGACGATCGCGACGCCGATCTACGGCAAGCTCTCCGACATCTTCGGACGCCGCCCGCTCTACCTGATCGCGATCGTGCTGTTCCTGATCGGCTCGACGCTCGCCGGCTTCTCGACCTCGATGCTCGGCCTCGCGGGCTTCCGCGCCGTGCAGGGCCTCGGCGCCGGCGGGCTCATGTCGCTCGCGCTCACGGTGATGGGCGACATCCTGCCCCCGCGCGAGCGCGCCAAGTACCAGGGCTACTTCCTGGCCGTCTTCGGGATCTCCAGCGTCGTCGGACCGCTCATCGGCGGCCTGCTCGCCGGCACCCCCGAGATCCTCTTCATCACCGGCTGGCGCTGGGTCTTCCTGATCAACCTCCCGATCGGCGCCGTCGCGCTCTTCATCGTCGTGCGGTTCCTCCACCTGCCCAAGCCCGCCGGCAAGCGCTCGGTGCGGATCGACTGGTGGGGCGCCTCCCTCGTCGTCATCGCCGCGGGACCGCTGCTGCTGATCGCCGAGCAGGGCCGCGAGTGGGGCTGGGGCTCGCCGATCGCATGGGTCTGCTACATCGTCGGCGCACTGGGCGTCATCGGCTTCATCGCAGCCGAGCGGATGATGGGCGACGACGCGCTCATCCCCCTCAAGCTCTTCCGCTCGCCGACCTTCTCGATGGCGACCGTGCTGGGCGTCCTCGTCGGCTTCGGCATGTTCGGCGGCATGATGGCGATCCCGCTGTATCTGCAGCTGGTGAACGGCGCCACGCCGACCGAGTCCGGCTTCCTGATGCTGCCGATGATCCTCGGCCTGATGATCGCCTCGATCGTCTCGGGTCAGATCATCTCGCGCACGGGCCGCTACCGCGCCTTCCCGATCGTCGGCACCTTCCTGATGTCGGCCGCGTTCTTCTACTTCACCTTCGTGACGATCGACAAGCCGGTGATCTTCATGATGGGCGGGATGCTGATGCTGGGCCTCGGGCTCGGGCAGATGATGCAGACCCTCACCCTGGCCTCGCAGAACTCGGTCGACGTGGCGAACATGGGAGTCGCGACCAGCGCCTCCACGTTCTTCCGCCAGATCGGCGGCACCCTGGGCACCGCCGTGATCTTCTCGGTGCTGTTCAGCCGCATCCCCGACACCATCGCCGCGGCCTTCAAGAACCCGGCGCTCGCGGCGGATCTGCAGCGGGCCGCCACCGACCCCGCCGTGGCCGCGGACCCGGCCAACGCCGGGATCCTGAAGCTGCTGCAGTCGCAGGACACCGCCGCGATCGGCTCCGCGCTCGACGGGGACACGTCGTTCCTGAACACCGCGGACCGCGCCCTGTCGGCCCCGTTCCTGACCGGGTTCAACGACGCGACCGTGACCGTGTTCCAGGTCGCGCTGGGCGTGGTCCTGCTGGCCTTCGTGCTCTCGTGGTTCCTCAAGACCCCGCCGCTGCGCGCGAAGTCGGCCATGCAGGAGGCGCACGACCTCGCGGCCGAGGACAGCGCGGAGGAGCTGCGTCGCACGGACCCGCAGCTGGCCGCGCGCGCCGGGGCCGACCTGGCCGCGGGCAGCATCGAGCCGGACGTCCGGACGGACTCGATCCGCACCGCTCCTCCGCGCGACGGGCACGGCGCCCACCGAGCCTGATCGGGAAGCGCCGACGGACCGCGTCCTGCGCTCCGCTCCTCCCCTCCGAGGCGCCGCCTCCGCCGTCCGGACACCGCCCTCGCTGCGGTGTCCGGACGGGGAGGCGGCGCCTCGCGGTCGTCCGGGGCGCGATATCCCGCGTTCCGGGGCGAGAGAGCGCTCCACCGGGGCTCTAGGATGGTCGGACCGCTGCCGAAGGAGTCCGCAATGAGCGCCGCCCCCACCCCCTCCCCCGCGACCCCGAGCCTCTCGGAGCAGATCGCCCGCGCCGACCGGCTCGCCGTCCGCGACTGGCCCGCCGGCTTCCTCTGGGGATCCGCGACCGCCGCCGCCCAGATCGAGGGCGCCGGCCACGAGGGCGGCAAGGAGGACAGCATCTGGGACGCGTTCTCCCGCGTACCCGGAGCGGTCGCGAAGGGCGACACCCCCGAGGTCGCGGTGGACCACTACCACCGGATGCCCGCGGACGTGCGGCTGATGAAGGAGCTGGGGCTCGGCTCCTACCGCTTCTCGGTCAGCTGGGCGCGCGTCAAGCCGGGCGACCGCGCCGTGAACCCCGAGGGCCTCGACTTCTACTCCCGCCTGGTCGACGAGCTGCTCGGCGCCGGCGTGCTGCCGTGGCTCACCCTCTACCACTGGGACCTCCCGCAGGCCGTCGAGGAGACCGGCGGCTGGGCGAACCGCGACACCGCCGAGCGCTTCCGGGACTACGCCGAGGCCGTCTACGAGAGCCTCGGCGACCGGGTGCAGCACTGGACGACGTTCAACGAGCCGTTCTGCTCGACCCTGCTCTCCTACGGCGCGGGCGTGCACGCCCCCGGCGTGATCTCGCAGCAGAAGGCCCTCGCCGCCGTGCACCACACGCACCTCGCCCACGGGCTGGCCGTCTCGACGCTCCGGCAGCTCGGAGCGCAGAACCTGGGCATCACGCTCAACCTCTCGAACGCCGTCCCCGACGACCCCGAGGACGAGGCCGACCTCGACGCCGCACGCCGCTTCGACGCGCTCCAGAACCGGATCTTCCTCGACCCGCTGCTGCGCGGCGAGTACCCCGAGGACCTGCTCGAGGACGTCGCCGGGCTCGGGCTCGACGAGCTGATCGTCGACGGCGACCTCGATCTCATCTCGCTCCCGCTCGACTTCCTCGGCGTGAACCACTACCACGACGACAACGTCTCTGCGCATCCGCTGCCGGCCGGAGCCGACGACTTCGCCCAGGCGACCGACCGCGAGGTCGGCTCCCCCTGGGTCGGCTCCGAGTCCATCACCTTCCCGTCGCGCGGTCTGCCGCGCACCGCGATGGACTGGGAGGTGAACCCCGACGGGCTGCGCTACCTGCTGACCCGCCTGGGCCTGGAGTACGAGAACCTCCCTCCGCTCTACGTGACCGAGAACGGCGCCGCCTACGACGACGTCGTCGAGGACGGCCGCGTGCACGACGCGGACCGCACGCAGTACGTGCTCGACCACGTCGAGAAGGTCGCCGACGCGATCGACCAGGGCGCCGACGTCCGCGGCTACTTCGTCTGGTCCCTCCTCGACAACTACGAGTGGGCCTGGGGCTACGAGAAGCGCTTCGGCATCGTGCGCGTCGACTACGACACGCAGGAGCGGATCGTGAAGGACTCGGGCCTGGTCTACTCCCGACTGCTCGGCGGCAGCGCCGCGGCGATCCTGGACTGACCCGTGAGCGAGCCGACGGGCGTCCGCGGCGGGGGCCGCCCCCCCACCCTCGAGATGGTCGCGGCGCGGGCCGGAGTCTCGCGCGCGACGGTCTCGCGGGTGGTCAACGGCGCCCCGCAGGTGGCGGCCGAGATCGTGGCCGCCGTCGAGAAGGCGATCGGCGAGCTCGACTACGTGCCCAATCACGCGGCGCGGATGCTCGCCTCGCGGCGCACGCAGTCGATCGCGCTGATCGTGCCGGAGTCGACCGCGCGCGTCTTCGCGGACCCGTTCTTCGCCTCGATCGTGCAGGGCGCCGCGATGCGCCTGGCCGACACGGACTACACGCTCTCGATGCTGATCGCGTCCGAGACGGACGGCGAGAAGACGCGGCAGTACCTGCTCGGCGGCAATGTCGACGGCGCGCTCGTGGTCTCGCACCACTCGGGCGACCACTCCTACGCGGCGCTCTCGGGCACGCTGCCGATCGTCTTCGGCGGCCGACCGCTCTCGCCCGACGAGCGCGGCTCCTACTTCGTCGACGTGGACAACACGGAAGGTGCCGCCGTCGCCACCGCGCACCTGATCGAGCGCGGCCGGCGCCGGATCGCCACCATCGCGGGCCCCGCCGACATGCCGCCGGGCGTCGACCGCCTGATCGGCTGGCGCGGCGCACTCACCGACGCCGGCCTCGCGGACGACCTCGTCGAGTGGGGAGACTTCTCGCCGGCCAGCGGCACCGAGGCGATGCGCCGCCTCCTCGACCGCGACCCCGACCTGGACGGCGTCTTCGCCGCGAACGACCAGATGGCGGTCGGCGCCTACGCCGCCCTCCGCGAGGCCGGCCGCCGGATCCCCGAGGACGTGTCCGTCGTGGGCTTCGACGACGATCTCTTCGCGCGGAACGCCGTCCCCGCGCTGACCACCGTTCGCCAGCTCCCCGACGAGCTCGGCGCCCGCATGGTGGAGCTGCTGACCGCCCGCATCGAGGGGCTCCCCGTGGAGCACCGCACGCTGATGCCGACGTCGCTGGTCGTCCGCGCCAGCAGCTGACCCCGGCCCGCGAGTACGCAGAAGTCGCGGTACTCGCTCTCGAGTACCGCGACTTCCGTGTTCTGGGCGCGCCGGCAGTCGCTCGGCCACGTTCAGCAGACCCCGTCGTGGACCCGGAGGCAGGTTATTCGCCGATTCCGCACGGGTGCGCAGGAGTCGCGGGGGGGGTGGCGAGCGAGGACGGCGACGTCTGAGGAGTCGAGAGGGCCCGCGTCAGAGGAAGAGCGGCGCCGGGTCGAGGGCGGCGAAGCGGCGGCGCATGACGGCGACCGCGTCGGCGTGCTCGTCGACGAGGACGAAGCGGCGGCCGAGAGCGTGCGCGACGGCGCCGGTCGTGCCGGAACCGGCGAAGAAGTCGAGGACGGCGTCGCCCTCACGGCTGGACGCCTGCACGATGCGGCGGAGGATCCCCTCCGGCTTCTGCGTCGGGTACCCGGTCTTCTCGCGGCCGGTCGGCGAGACGATCGTGTGCCACCACACGTCGGTCGGCCGCTTGCCGCGCTCGGCCTTCTCGGGGGTCACCAGGCCCGGGGCCATGTACGGTTCGCGGTCCACGGCGGCGGAGTCGAAGTGGTAGCCGCGCGGGTCCTTCACGTAGACGAGGATCGTGTCGTGCTTGGTCGGCCAGCGGCGCGTGGCCTTCGCTCCGTAGTCGTAGGCCCAGATGATCTCGTTGAGGAAGCACTCGCGGCCGAAGAGCGCGTCGAGCAGCACCTTCGCGTAGTGCGCCTCGCGGTAGTCGAGGTGGAGGTAGAGGGTGCCGTCGTCGGCGAGGAGCCGCCACGCCTCGGCCAGACGCGGCTCGAGGAACGACCAGTAGTCGTCGAAGCGGTCGTCGTAGCGGAGCAGGTCGCCGCGGATCCGCTCGTAGCTGCGCCCCTTGAAGCCGGCGATCGTGCCAGTGGTGGAGCGCACCGAGGTGGTCGAGGTGCGCACCTGCGCCCGGCCCGTGTTGAACGGCGGGTCGAGGTAGACGACGGTGAAGGCCCCGTCGGCCAGCTGCGGCAGGACCTCGAGGTTGTCGGCGTGGAACACCGCGCTCCGCGACTCCGGGACGCCGTCCGCGATCTGGATCGTCCTGGGCACCCGGCAATTGTGCCAGTGCGCGCGAGCCCGGCGACACGCTCCGCGCCTCGCGCCCGCGCTCGACGGGTGCCGGGAGGCTCCGGCGTAGAGTGGCGCGATGATCTCCGAGGTGCGCCACGACGAGGACTCGTCCCGCTACACGCTCTGGCTCGACGGCGAGACCGTCGGAGTCGCGGACTACGCCGTCCGCGGCCGCGACGTGGTCTTCCTCCACACCGAGATCGCGCCCGAGCACCGCCACGAGGGCCTCGGCGAGACCCTCGTCGAGGCGGCCCTCGACGACGCGCACGAGCGCTTCGGCGGGCGCATCGTCCCGGCCTGCCCGTTCGTCGCCGAGTTCATCGCCGATCACCCGGACTACCAGGAGCTCCTCGCGAGCTGAGGGGCTCCCGCCGGACCGGCCCGCCGCGTTCCACTCCGGGTCCACGCGCCGGCGACCGCCGCCCCGGACCCGCCGGTCAGGGGACGCGCCGCAGCCACTCCGGAGTCGAGTACTTCGTCCGCACCAGCTCCTCCGCCGCCGCGTACTCCTCCTCGGTCAGAGTCCCCGCCTCGCCGCCGTGCAGCTGCACGAAGGTCGCCTTCATCCGCTCGATGATCTCGGCGCGGCTGAGCCCGGTCTGGCTGCGCAGCGGGTCGACGCGCTTCACGGCGGAGGCGATGCCCTTGTCCGAGAGCTTCTCGCGGCCGATCCGCAGCACCTGCACCATCTTCTCGGCGTCGATGTCGTAGCTCATGGTCACGTGGTGGAGGACGGCGCCGGAGCCCAGGCGCTTCTGCGCGGCGCCGCCGATCTTGCCCGAGGGCGACGTGATGTCGTTGAGCGGCTGGTAGACCGCGTCGATCCCGAGCGACTGCAGCGCGTTGACGGCCCACTCGTCGAGGAAGGCGTAGGAGTCGGCGAAGGTCAGCCCCTGGACGAGGTCGCCGGGGACGTAGAGCGAGTACGTGACGACGCTGCCCGCCTCCATGAACATCGCGCCGCCGCCCGAGATGCGGCGGACCACGTCGACGCCGTACTTCGCCGCGTTGTCGAGGTCGACCTCGTTGCGGAGCGACTGGAAGCTGCCGATGACGACGGCGGGCTGGTCCCACTCCCAGATCCGCAGCGTCGGCTCGCGACGGCCCTCGCCGACCGCGGCGGTCAGCACCTCGTCGAGCGCCAGGTGGGTCGCGGGAGGGACGGCCCGGTCGTGCACGATGCGCCAGTCGTAGTCGCGCCAGCTGGTCGCCTTCTGCAGCGAGCGGCGGATGGCGACCGCGACGGCCTCGGGCGTGAAGCCGAGCAGGACCGCGTCGGCCGAGAGCGCCTGCCGGATGGCGGCGGCGATGGACTTCGCGTCGGTCTCGGCCGGGAGGCCCACGACCGCGCGGTCGATGTCGTCGAGGGCCGTGTCGGGCTCGAGGAAGAAGTCGCCCGCCAGGCGGAACCCGGCGAACCTCCCGTCGACCACGTCGAGGTCGACGACCACGAGCTTTCCGCCGGGGACCTTGTACTCGCCATGCATGACGCCAGCCTAGGCGCGAGCCGGGGCGGGGAAGCGCTCGCCCAGCCACTCCACGAGATCGGCCGTGACCTCGGCCCGGTTGAGCTCCTGGAACAGCTCGTGCCGCGCCTCCGGGTACACCCGCACCGAGACGTCCGTGTACCCGGCCCGCCGCCGGTAGGCCTGGGCGAGCGCGCGCACCGACCGCTCGCCGCCGAGGGTGTCGTCGGCGCCCACGACCAGCAGCAGGGGCAGCGGATGCTCGGGCCCGCGCTTCGGGCGGCCGACCAGCCGCAGGGTCTCGACCAGCCCGATCCGCTTCGCGAGCGGCGTGGTGAAGGTGAGGGGGTCGTCGTGGAACCGCTGCCAGACCTCCGGGTCGCGGGAGAGCCACTCGAGGCCGAGGCCACCGGCGACGCGGTGCCGCTTCGCCAGGTCGCCCGCGTTCATGTGCCCGGGGAGGCGGTAGGCCGTGCCGCTCAGCACGAGCGCGGCGTAGGCGCCGGAGTGGTGGTCGACGATCCGCTGTGCCATGAGCGACCCCCAGGAGTGGCCGAGCAGCACGATCGGCACTCCCGGGCTCTCCTCCGCGAGCAGCTCCGTCAGCCGGAGGATCGCCGCCTCGGTCGCGCGCAGGCCGCCCGGACCCAGCAGTCCGAGCCGGGAGGAGTCGCCGCCGTGCTGCTCGAGGCCGGTCCGGCCGTGCCCGCGGTGGTCGTCCGCCGCGACCGCGTACCCGGCGGCGACCAGCGCCTCCGCCAGCTCGACGTAGCGCCCCGAGTGCTCGCCGACCCCGTGGGCCAGCTGCACGATCGCGCGGGGCGAGGGGTGCGGCCACCAGCGGTAGTGGATGACGACGCCGGAGGCGTCCTGGAAGGTCCTGTCGACAGCGGCGCCGGTCATGGTGACCAGTGTGGCGCTCCGGCCGCTGGGCGCGAGGGACGCGCTGAGAACTGAGAAGATACTCACGATCCATCGGCGGGCACCCTGCTCGTCACGGTGCCTCGCTACCTTTTCCCTTGACGAGCGACCCCCGCGACCGTCCCCCGACCCCCTTCACGAGCGAGGCCAGCCCCTTCATGACCGTATCGCCCCTGATCTGGACCCTGACGATCGTCTTCATCGTCCTGCTCCTGCTCTTCGACTTCTTCTTCCACGTCCGGAAGGCCCACGAGCCCACGCTGAAGGAGTCGTCGATCTGGTCGGCGCTCTACGTCGGCATCGCCGTGCTCTTCGGGCTCGGCGTCCTCGTCTTCGGCGGAGCGACACCCGGATCGGAGTACTTCGCGGGGTACATCACCGAGAAGGCCCTCTCGGTCGACAACCTGTTCGTCTTCCTCATCATCATGGCGAGCTTCAAGGTGCCCCGCGCCGACCAGCAGAAGGTGCTCCTCTTCGGCATCGTCTTCGCGCTGATCGCCCGCACCGGCTTCATCTTCCTCGGCGCCGCACTGATCAACTCGTTCGCCTGGGTCTTCTACATCTTCGGCCTGATCCTGCTGCTGACCGCGTTCAACCTGGTCAAGCCGGGCGACGACCACTCCAGCGACAACGTGATGGTGCGCCTGGCCAAGCGGATCTTCAAGACGAGCGACCAGTACGACGGCGACAAGTTCTACACGCACATCGACGGCAAGAAGGTCCTCACGCCGATGATCCTCGTCATGGCGGCGATCGGCGGAACGGACATCCTGTTCGCCCTCGACAGCGTGCCGGCGATCTTCGGCCTCACCAGCGACGTGTACCTCGTCTTCACGGCGACCGCGTTCTCGCTTCTGGGCCTGCGCCAGCTGTACTTCCTCATCGACGGCCTGCTCGACCGCCTCGTCTACCTCAGCATCGGCCTCGCCGCGATCCTCGCCTTCATCGGCGTGAAGCTGATCCTGCACGCGCTCCACGAGAACAACCTGCCGTTCATCAACAACGGCGAGCACGTGGAGGTCTTCGAGATCGGCACCGGACTGTCGCTCTCGGTCATCATCGGCGTCCTCGTGATCACGGTGATCGCCTCCCTCGTCAGCCCCAAGGGCCGCCGCATGGCCGCCGAGGCCGCCGAGCGCCGCCGCGTGGCCGAGGCCGCGGGCGCGGACGTCGACGCGACGCACTGAGTCGTCCTGTGCGCCGCGGAGCGGCGCACCGCGGTCGGCTCCCCTAGGCGGTCGGGTCCCGGAGAGCGGGTCCCGACCGCCTACGACGATCCGCTGACACGCGGATCGCCCGTTCGACGGGCCGTCTCGTGCACCGCAGGGCGGCGCACCGCAGTCGGCTCCCACGGGCGGTCGGGTTTCCGAGAGCGGGTCCCGACCGCCTAGGAGGATCCGCTGACACGCGGATCCCCCGTTCGGCTCGACCGAGCACCGCACGCCGGTGCTCCGCAGTCAGCTCCCCTAGGCGCTCAGGTCCCCGAGAGCGGGTCCCGACCGCCGAGAACGCCCCGCCGGCTCGAGCGCGGACTCCGCTCGCGGAGGGTCAGCGGGCGCGGTAGCGGTGCTCCGGGCGGCCGGTGGTGCCGTAGCTGAGGGTCATCTCGACGAGGCCGCGGCCCGCGAGACCCGAGAGGTAGCGCTGGGCGGTGGCACGCGAGATGCCGGCGCGCTCGGCCACCTCGAGGGCCGACAGCTCGGCGCCCGACTCGGCCAGGCGCGCCAGGACGAGCTGCTCGGTCGCCGAGCGCGAGGGCTGCGCGGCGGTCGCGTCGCCCGAGTGCAGGATGCGCAGCGCCCGCTCCACCGCCTCCTGATCGGCCGCGCGGTCCTCCCGCAGCACGTTCCGGAACCGCACGTACGCGTCGAGGCGCTCGCCGAGCAGGCGCGCCTCGAACGGCTTGATGAGGTACCCGAGCGCTCCCGCGTGCAGGGCGCGCCGCACCGTCGCCCCGTCGGAGGCGGCGCTCACGACGAACGCGTCGGTGTCGAGCTCGCGGAGCAGCGCGATCCCGCTCTGATCCGGCAGGTGCACGTCGAGCAGCAGCAGATCGGGCGCGTGCTCGGCGACGGCCGCCCGCGCCGCGCGCGCCGTGTGCACCGGGGGAAGGGCCGTCAGCCCCTGCCGCGCCTCGACCAGGTCCGCATGCAGCTGCGCGACCCGGAAGTCGTCGTCCACCACCAGCACCGTGCGCTCCCGCGCCGTGTCCGCGCTCATGACCCGTCCCCGTCCTGCTCCGGCGGCCGCACCGCTCCGGGGAGGCGCGCGCACAGCACGGCCCCCGACTCCGCTCCGCCGGCGTCCGCCAGCCAGACCTCGCCGCCGCGCCGGGCGGCCACCTCGCGGCAGAGCGGCAGGCCGAAGCCGCGGCCGTGCACGCGACCGTCGTCCTCGACGGGGTCGCCCGCGCCGGCCCGGTCGAACAGCGAGTCCGGATCGAGCACTCCGTCGCCGGAGTCGGCGACCGTCACGAAGAGCGCGTCGCCGTCGTCGAGCAGCTCGACCTCGACGAAGCGCACGTCGCGCCGCCCCTCGACCGCCGCGCGCACCGCGTTGTCCACCAGGTTCCCGACCACCGTGGCGACGTCCTCCGGCTCGACGACGGTGCCGCGCACCAGCGTCTCCTCACCGAGCGTCAGCAGCACGCCGCGCTCGGCCGCCTCGATCCCCTTCGCGCCGACGAGCGCCTGGAGGTACGGCTCCTGCAGCCGGTCGGCGTGCTGCACCGGGTACTTGAGCGGGCCGCGGGTCAGCACCTCGTCGAGGTAGTCGCGCGCCGACGCGGTCCGCCCCGCATCCAGCAGGCCCGCGACCACGTGCAGGCGGTTGGCGAACTCGTGCCGCTGCACCCGGAGCGCGTTGGTCATCGCGCCGACCGCGTCGAGGCGCCGGCTCAGCGCGGCGAGGTCGGTGCGGTCGCGCAGCACCACCACCACGCCCAGGTCGCGGTCGCCGCGGGTCACCCGGCGGATGTCGACGTAGACGATGCGGGAGCGGACGACGAAGCCCTCCTCGCCCCCGGGGCGGGGCGGCTCGACGGAGTCCAGCGCGGCGCCGATCGCGTCGGCCAGCGGAACGGGCAGGTCGAGCTCCGCGAGCGGCCGCCCGTGCAGCGCCCGCCCGGTCGGATCGTCGGAGCCGAGGATCGCGGCGGCCCGCGCATTGCAGACGCCGACGCGCCCGTCGCGGTCGAGCGCGAGCACGCCCTCGTCGACTCCGTCGAGCACGGCGGCCTGGTCCTGTACGAGCGAGGTGAGCTCCTCCGGGGCGAGGCCGAGCGTCAGGCGCAGCAGGCGGCGGCGGATGAAGACGGAGGCGACGGCGGCGAGCACCAGCCCGGCGAGCGCCGCGGCGAGGACGCCGAGCAGCGCGGTCGGCAGGTCGGTGAAGACGCTGGAGCGCGCGAAGCCGATGCTGACCTCGCCGACGACCCGCTGCTCCCCCGCGGCGAAGACCGGGACCTTGGCCCGTGCCGACTCGCCGAGCGTGCCGGTGCCCCACGAGACGCTCTCGCGCCCGGCGAGCGCCTCGTCGGGGCTGGTCGAGACCCGCTCGCCGAGGCGGTCCTCGTCGGGGTGGGCGAGGCGGATGCCCTGGTCATCGGTGATCACGACGAAGAGCGCGCCGGTGCGCTGCTCGACGGCGGCGGCGACGTCCTCGAGCGGTCCGCCGCGCAGCTCCGAGGCGGCGGGAGCGCCGGGCACGGCGGAGGACGCGGCGACCGCGTCCTGCACGTCGGGGTCCTCGGCGACGGTGCGGGCGATGGCGAGCGCCGTGCCCTCCGCCTCGCCGCGCAGCTGCTGGATGCTGAGCGCGGTGACGAGCCCCGCGCAGACCAGCACGGCGGCCGACACCGTGGCGAGCTGCAGGACCAGGACGTGGGTCGCGAAGCGCATCGGGGCCTCCTCGCCGTCGTCGTGCGCAGAATGCGCAGAAGCCACACTATGCGCAGATGTCGCCGTAATGAGCGATACCCCGGCGCCGGACGCGGAGCTGCCTAGGGTTTCCACCATCTCCCGGCCGGCTCTCCCGCCGAGCGCGGGCGGAGGCACTGGACGAAGGAGTCAGCTGTGTTGGTAGTACTCGGTTTCACCATGATCCTGGCCTTCATGGCCCTGATCATGACCAAGCGGCTGACGCCGATGGTCGCCCTGATCGTCGTGCCGACGATCTTCGGCCTCTTCGCGGGCGCCGGCCTCGGCATCGGCGACATGGTCCTCGAGGCGATCGGCAGCCTCGCGCCCACGGCCGCGCTGCTGATGTTCGCGATCATGTACTTCGGGATCATGATCGACGTCGGGCTCTTCGACCCGCTGATCCGCTTCATCGTCCGCGCGCTCGGCGACGACCCGGCGAAGGTCGTGCTCGGCACGGCGCTGCTCGCGGGTGCGGTCTCGCTCGACGGCGACGGCTCGACCACCTTCATCGTCACCACCGCCGCGATGCTCCCGATCTACCTGCGCCTGGGGATGAACCCGGTCGTGCTGACCTGCGTCGCGGGCCTGGCCAACGGCACGCTCAACATCGTCCCCTGGGGTGGACCGACGGTGCGCGCCGCCGCGGCCCTCCAGGTCTCGCCGAGCGAGATCTTCGTGCCGATGCTCCCGTCGCTCGCGGTGGGCCTGGCCGTCACTCTCGTCTTCGCCTGGTTCCTCGGGCTCGGCGAGCGCCGCCGCCTCGGCTCGCTCGCGCTGGCCGAGCCGATGCTCGAGCAGGAGCTCGTCGGCGCCGGCCGCGGCTCCTCCTCCCGCTCGGGCGGCGCCCGCACCGGCGGCCTCGCGGCCCTGACCGGGGGCATCCGCACCGTCGCCCGGGAGCGCTTCTCCTTCCTCCGCGGTCCCCAGGCCCTGCGCGGAGCCCAGGTGGCGGTCGCCGCCCGCGTGCAGGCCGACGACGCCGACACCGCGATGGCCGATACGATGCTCGACCCCGAGCGCGAGACGCTGCGCCCGAAGCTGATCTGGGTGAACCTGGTCCTGACCCTCGCGGTGATGACGCTGCTGGTCGCCGACATCCTGCCGCTGCCCTACGTGTTCATGGTCGGCTCCGCGGTCGCCCTCCTGATCAACTTCCCGAAGATGAAGGACCAGGCGGCCGAGATCGTCAAGCACGCGCCGAGCATCGTGGGCGTCGTGTCGATGGTGCTGGCGGCCGGTGTGCTGATCGGCGTCCTCAACGGCACCGGCATGGTCGACGCCATGGCGGAGTGGGTCGTCGCGGTGATCCCGCCGGCGCTCGGCCCGTTCCTCGCCGTGATCACCGGCGTGCTCAGCATCCCGATGACCTTCTTCATGTCGAACGACGCGTTCTACTACGGCATCCTCCCCGTGCTCTCCGAGAGCGCGGCGAACTACGGCATCTCGCCGGTCGAGATGGCGCGCGCCTCCATCACCGGGCAGCCGGTGCACCTCCAGAGCCCGCTGGTCCCGGCGATCCTCCTGCTCGTCTCCCTCGCCGCGGTCAACCTCGGCGACCACCACCGCAAGGTGCTGTGGCGAGCGGTCGTCGTCTCGCTGGTCATGCTCGCCGTCGGCGTGCTGGTCGGCTCGATCCCCTTCGGCTGAGGTCGGCGGAGCGGAGCGCCGAGCGATCGGAACGAGGACGGGACCCCTTGCTGCGGCGGGGGTCCCGTCCTCGTTCCGCGGCTCGGTCCCCAGCCCGCGCTAGCGCAGCAGCGGCGCCAGGTTCTCGGTCCAGACGTCGGAGCCGACCTTGAGGATGAGGGCGCCGACCACGACGAGGAACGCGACCCGGATGAAGCGGCTGCCACGAGCGACGGCCATCCGCGAGCCGAGGTAGGCGCCCGCCACGTTGGCGGCGCCCATCAGGAGGCCCAGCAGCCAGATCACGTGCCCGCCCGGCACGAAGTAGAGCAGGGCGCCGAGGTTGGTCGCGACGTTGACGATCTTCGCCTTGGCGCTGGCGAGCAGGAAGTCGTAGCCCAGCGCGGTGATCAGGGCGATGATCAGGAAGGTGCCGGTGCCCGGTCCGATCAGGCCGTCGTAGAAGCCGATCAGGAGTCCCAGCACCGCCGCCGTGACGAGGTGGCGCCGGCCCGCGTGCTTGAGCACCGTGACGCTGCCCAGTGCCGGGCGGGCGATCGTCACGACGGCGACCACGATCAGCGCGACGACGATGATCGGCTTGAACACCGCGGCCGGGAGGAGGCCGGCGAGCGTCGCGCCTCCGTAGCTGCCCGCGAGGGCGACCGCCGCCATCGGCAGCGCGGTGCGCAGATCGGGCTTCGCACGCCGGTAGTAGGTGATCGCGCTGGTGGTCGTGCCGAAGATCGAGGCCAGCTTGTTCGTGGCGAGCGCCTGCACGGGCGAGATCCCCGGCACGAGGAGCAGGGCGGGGAGCTGGAGGAGTCCGCCGCCGCCCACGACCGCGTCGATCCAGCCGGCCGCGAAGGCGGCGAGGATCATCAGCGCGAGGACGGGGAGTCCGAGATCCTCTGTGAAGGTCAGCATCGGTCGGAAGCGTACGCGAGCACCGCGACCCCCTCGACCTCGGGGGCCGGGCCGCCCTAGGGTCGGCGGCATGCGATTCGGACTCTTCATCCCCCAGGGCTGGCGCCACGACCTCGTCGGCGTCCCGGCCGCCGACCAGTGGCGCACCATGAGCGACCTCGCCCGGCACGCCGACGACGGCGCCTGGGAGTCGATCTGGGTCTACGACCACTTCCACACCGTCCCGCAGGTGACGGAGGAGGCGACGCACGAGGCGTGGTCGCTGATGAGCGCGTTCGGCGCCACCACGTCGCGCGTGCGGCTGGGCCAGATGTGCACCTGCATGGGCTACCGGAACCCCGCCTACCTCGCCAAGGTCGCGACGACCGTCGACATCGTCTCGGGCGGGCGGGTCGAGATGGGCATCGGCGGCGGCTGGTACGAGCACGAGTGGCGCGCGTACGGCTACGGCTTCCCGCCGATCGCCGAGCGGCTGGGCCGGCTCGACGAGGGCGTGCAGATCCTGCAGCAGGCCTGGACGACCGGGTCCGCGACCCTCGACGGCCGCTACTACCAGGTGGACGGCGCGCAGAACCGGCCGCTGCCCCTGCAGGAGGGGGGCATCCCGCTGTGGGTCGCCGGCGGCGGCGAGAAGGTCACGCTGCGGATCGCGGCCCAGTACGCGCAGTACACGAACTTCGCCGGGACCCCGGAGGCGTTCGACCACAAGAGCTCGGTCCTCCGCGGGCACTGCGAGCGCCTGGGCACCGACTTCTCGGCGATCACCCGGAGCTCGAACTACAACGTCGTGATCGGCGAGACGGAGGCGGAGGTCGAGGCGGCGCTGCAGCGTCTCGAGGAGCGCGTGGTCCCGTACCTCGGCGCGGAGGGAGCGGCGTCCTTCGTCGCCGAGTACCGCAGCCCCGACGCGCTCGCGGTCGGCACTCCCGCGCAGATCGTCGACCGGCTCGCCGGCATGCAGTCGCGCGGGATGGACTACGGCATCCTCTACTTCCCGGACGCCGCCTACGACCGGTCCGGCATCGAGCTGTTCGAGCGCGAGGTGCTGCCGGCGCTCTCCTGAGCGCGGAGCGGCGGGGGCTCCTACGCCTCCCGCCCCCCGCCCGCAAGTCCTTGGGGCGCCCCGGCCCCGCGCCTACGGTCGGAGCATGGACGCACAGGACATCCGCTGGAACGACGAAGCCCGCGACAAGATCCTCGAGGACTCGGACAGGGTCCTCCGCGAGGCGGTGCTCGACCTCGCGACGAGCAAGAAGGGCGAGCCCTGGGAGGACGTGTTCGCCGAGCTGAACGCGCGCCTCAAGGACCGCTTCATCGACTTCGAGCCCGGCCCGGACCTCCGCAAGTACGCCGAGGCCGTCTCCGCCGGGGAGATCGAGACCGGCTCGTGAGCGAGCACGACCGCGACGCCGCGCTCGAGGACGAGATCACCTCGATCCACGCCCTCGGCGAGGGCCGCGTCGGCGAGACGGCCGGCCCGGAGGACGAGGACCACGAGCTCTCGCCCGAGCAGGACGCCCGCATCGAGTCCGAGCTGAAGAGCCGGGGCAGCGAGAGCTGATCCCCCCGGTACGCGGAAGGCCCGCTCCACCTCGAGGGAGCGGGCCTTCCGCGTGAGTCGCGACTACGCCGAGAGGGGCTCGTAGTCGGTGTAGCCCTCGGCTCCTCCGCCGTAGACCGTCTCCTGGACGACCTCGTTCTCGGGGTGCCCGCCCTGCCAGCGCTCGACCAGGTCGGGGTTGGCGATCGCCGGGCGGCCGACGGCCACGGCGTCGGCGTGGCCCTCGCTGATCAGCTCGGTCGCCTCCTCGCGGCTGGTCGGCGAGCCGAAGCCGCTGTTGGCGATGAAGACGCCGTCGAAGCGCGAGCGGAGGTCCTGGACCAGCTCGCCGGCGGGCTCGGCGTGCAGGACGCTGAGGTAGGCCAGGCCGAGTGGGGCGAGCCCGTCGACGACGGCCTCGTAGGTGGCGCGCACGTCGTCGGCGTCGGTCTCGACGACGTCCTGGATGTTGTGGGCCGGCGAGAGGCGGATGCCGACGCGGCCCGCTCCGACCTCGTCGACGATCGCGCGGGTGACCTCGAGCGGGAACGCGGCGCGCTCGGCCGGGGTCCCGCCGTACTGGTCGGTGCGCACGTTCGAGACGGGCGAGAGGAACTCGTGCAGCAGGTAGCCGTTGGCGCCGTGCACCTCGACTCCGTCGAAGCCGGCGTCGATCGCGCGGCGGGCGGCGGCGACGAACTCGTCGCGGACGGTCGCCAGCTCCTCGGTGGTCAGCGCGTGCGGCACCGGGAACGGCTTCTTGCCGGAGGGGGTGTGCACCTCTCCGTCGATGGCGACGGCGCTCGGGGCGACGATGCGGTCGGTGCCGGTGATCTCGGTGTGCGAGACGCGGCCCGCGTTCATCAGCTGCATGACGATGCGCCCGCCCGCGGCGTGCACGGCGTCGGCGACGGCGCGCCAGCCCGCGGCCTGCGCGTCGGTCTCGATGCCGGGCTGCCCGGCGTAGCCCTTGGACTCGGCGCTGGGGAAGACGCCCTCGCTGATCAGCAGGCCCATGCTCGCGCGCTGGGCGTAGTACTCGGCGACGATCGCGCCGGGCACGCCCTGCTCGTCGGAGCGCAGTCGCGTCATCGGTGCCAGGACGATGCGGTTGGGGAGGTCGAGGTCGCCGGCGGTGAGGGGGGAGAACGGATCCACGGGATCGCCTTTCTACGGAGCTGTCTCAGGGGGCTGCCCTGAGGGGGGAGGCACGTGCACCTGCGGCGCACTCCGGGCGGCAACCGCGAGCGGAGCACGGTCATTCCTCCTCCCGGCGTTCTCCCATCCCCCGCGCCCCGGGCACGCGGTCGACGGCCTGCCGCCTCCCGACCCCTGCTCGGACACCCGGGCTGTCTACACTCGGGAGGCGACGACGAAGGAGTGTGCGCGATGCCGGCGAGACCCCACCACCCCGTGAGCTCCCGGCTGCTGCCGGCGCTCGCGGCCCTCCTGATCGCCGCGGTCCTCGCGCTGGTCCCCGCGACCGCGGCGACGGCCGAGTCGCCCGTCTCCTTCTCCTCCTCCACCGTCCTCGACTCGGTCGGGGTGCTGAGCTCCGGAGAGACCGCCGAGATCGAGCAGGCCTCGCGGGCCCTCTACGACCAGCACCGCGTGCAGCTGTTCGTCGCCTTCGTCGACTCCTTCACGGATCCGTCCGACCGCGCCGCGTGGGCGGACGAGACCGCGACCCGCAACGGACTGGGCACCGACGACGTCCTCCTGGCCGTCGCGGTCGACGCCCGCCAGTACCAGGTGTCGGTCGCGCAGGGCTTCGCCCTCGACGACGCGCAGGTCTCCTCGCTCCAGTCCGACGACATCGAGCCGAGGCTCGCCGACGGCGACTGGGCCGGAGCCGCGGTGGCCGCCGCCGACGGGATCGGGCAGCGCCTCGACGCGCCCAGCGCCGGCGAGTCCCTCGGCTCGGGGCTGCTGATCGCGCTCGGCGTGCTCGCGGCCCTCGTCGTGGTCGGCCTCGTGGTGCTGCTGCTCGTCCGCCGCGCGCGGAAGCGCCGCGCCCAGGAGGCGGTGGAGGCCTCGATCGACGAGCTCGCCACCCGTGCCGGATCGGCCCTCGTCCACGCCGACGACGCCGTCCGCACCAGCGAGCAGGAGGTCGGCTTCGCGGAGGCGCAGTTCGGCGCCGACGCGACCGGCGCGTTCCGCGAGGCGCTCGTCACCGCGAAGCACCTGCTCGGCGAGGCCTTCACCCTGCAGCAGCGCCTCGACGACGCCGAGCCGGAGACCGATCAGGAGCGCCGCGACGGCTACCAGCGCATCCTCCAGCTCTGCGCCGACGCCGAGCAGACGCTCGACGAGCGCGCGAGTGCGTTCGAGGAGCTGCGCGACCTCGAGAAGAACGCGCCGCAGGTCGCCGCCGCGCTCACGGCCCGCGCCGCCGAGGTCGGCGACCGCCTCCCCTCGGCCCGCGCCCGCCTCGCCGAGCTCGCCTCCCGCTACGCGCCGACCGCGATCGACGACGTGGGCGACGACGCCGACCAGGCCGAGGACCGCCTCCGCTTCACCCGCGACCAGCTCGCCGGCGCCCAGCAGGCGCTGCAGGCCGGCGACTCCGGCCGCGCCGCCGTGCTGCTGCGCGCCGGGCAGCAGGCCGCCGAGCAGGCCTCCGGGCTCGTCGACGCGGTGGCGACGAGGGGCGACGAGCTGCAGAAGGCGGAGGCGTCGCTCGCCGGCCGCATCGCCGAGATCCGCGCCGACGTGACGCAGGGACGAGCGCTCGCCGCCTCCCCGGACGCGGAGTCCGCCGCCCAGGCGCAGAACGTCGCCGCGGCGGTCGCCTCGACCGAGGCCGCCCTCGACGACGTCGAGCGCGCCGCCTCCGTGCGGCCGAACGACCCGCTCGCCCTGCTCGAGGCGCTCACCGCCGCCGACGCCACGATCGACGCCGCCGTCGGCGGGTTCCGCGACGCGCAGGCCCAGCGCGAGCGCGAGCGGGCCGCCCTCGGCGCCGAGCTCACCTCCGCCCGCAGCCGCGTCTCGGCCGCCGAGGACTTCATCGCGGCCCGCCGCGGCGCGGTCGGCTCGGAGGCGCGCACCCGCGTCGCCGAGGCCGCCCGCTCGGCCGAGTACGCCGAGCGCATCGCCGCCACCGACCCCCGCGAGGCTCTCGCCTCCGCCCAGCGCGCCTCGCAGCTCGCCCAGCAGGCGCTCGAGCGGGCGCGGGCCGACGCCGGCGCCTATTCCGCCCCGAACGCCGTCGGCAGCCCCTACGGTGGCGACACCACCGGCGCGTTCCTCGGCGGGATCCTGGTCGAGTCGCTCCTGGGAGGCGGACGCCGCAGCGGCTACCGCTCGGGCGGCTTCGGCGGAGGGGGGTTCAGCGGCGGCTTCGGCGGAGGCGGCTCGTCCCGGCGCTCCGGCGGCGGCGGCTTCGGCGGCGGGCGCAGCAGCGGCGGAGGCGGACGCCGCGGCGGCGGCGGGCGCTTCTGAGCGCCCCCGGGCATCCGCGCACGACCGACGACCACCACCTCCCCCACGACTCCGGCACCACCTCCGACATCCGGCACCACCCACGACGCAAGGAGAGACACCCATGGCTCAGAGACAGTCGATCTTCGGCCGCATCGCGCAGCTCGCGAAGGCCAACATCAACGCGCTCCTCGACCAGGCCGAGGACCCGCAGAAGATGCTCGACCAGATGGTCCGCGACTACACCGACAGCATCCGCGACGCCGAGGCGGCGATCGCCACCACGATCGGCAACCTGCGCCTGCTCGAGGACGACTACCGCGAGGACGTGCAGAACGCCCAGGAGTGGGGCGGCAAGGCCCTCGCTGCGAGCCGCAAGGCCGACGAGCTGCGCACCGGCGGGAGCGCCGGCGACGCCGACAAGTTCGACGCGCTGGCCAAGGTCGCTCTGCAGCGCCAGATCCAGTCCGAGAAGGAGGCGAAGGACGCCGAGCCGACCATCGCCTCGCAGACCGAGGTCGTCGACAAGCTCAAGTCGGGCCTGAACCAGATGCGCGAGAAGCTGCAGCAGCTCTCGAGCAAGCGCGACGAGCTGATCGCGCGCTCGAAGACCGTCGAGGCGCAGAGCCAGGTCCAGGACGCCGTGAAGAGCATCGACCTGATGGACCCGACGAGCGAGGTGAGCCGTTTCGAGCAGAAGATCCGCCGCGAGGAGGCGCGCGTCCGCGGCGCGGAGGAGCTCGCCTCCTCGAGCCTGGACGCGCAGTTCGAGTCGCTCGAGGACCTCGGTGAGATGACCGAGGTGGAGGCGCGCCTCGCCGCGCTCAAGTCCGGCCGCCCGCAGGACTCGATCGGCTCCTGAGCCCGTGCGCCTCCGGCGGCGGTCCCGCCGGAGGCGCAACCCACCCTTCCCGACACGCGCGGGGCGAAGGCTGGCAATCGCCATGGTGCGGTGCCGCCGCCGTCCCCGTAGTGTTCACACCAGGTTGCCCTTGACCCCGGTCGCCCTGATGCCGCGTCCGGCCCCTACCGACGCGGTGAACCATGAGCGGACCGCCCCCGTCGGGATCGCTCACCGAGAGATCGTCGACGCCGACGGTCACCACGAAGAGCGAGGCGCCGATGAGCACCCCCACCACCACGTCCGTCACCGGAGGCGCCCCCCGCGTCGTCCGCACCCGCCCCCGCGCCGACGGCCGCGTCAACCCGACGACCGAGTACTCCGGTCTCCTCAGCACGGTCCGCGACGCGGGGCTCCTCCGCCGCCGCACCGGCTTCTACTACACGATGTTCGGCGCGCTGGTCCTCGCACTCGGCGGCATCGTCACCGGCTTCGTCCTGCTGGGCGACTCCTGGTTCCAGCTCCTGCTCGCCGCCGCCCTCGGCATCGTGCTGACGCAGTTCGCCTTCCTCGCCCATGAGGCCTCGCACCGCCAGGTGTTCGAGTCCGGCAAGGCCAACGACGTCGCCGGCCGCACCCTCGCGAACCTCTTCGTCGGCATCAGCTACTCCTGGTGGATGACCAAGCACAGCCGCCACCACGCGAACCCGAACGTGCTGGGCAAGGACCCGGACATCGAGCGCGACGTCGTCTCCTTCACCGCCGAGGACGCGGCCCGCTCGCGCGGCCTCTACGCCTGGCTCACCCGCCGCCAGGGCTACGCGTTCTTCCCGCTCCTGCTGCTCGAGGGCCTCAACCTGCACCTGCACGGCTTCCGCACCGTGTTCGGCAAGGGCAAGGTCGACAAGCGCTGGGTCGAGATCACCATGCTCGTCACCCGCGTCGGCCTCTACCTCGCCGTCGTCTTCTGGGCCCTCCCCCTCGGCATGGCGTTCGCCTTCGTCGGCGTGCAGCTGGGCGTCTTCGGCCTCTACATGGGCGCCTCGTTCGCGCCGAACCACAAGGGCATGCCGCTGCTGCCGAAGGAGGCGCGCGTCGACTTCCTCCGCCGCCAGGTCCTCACCTCGCGCAGCATCCGCAGCACCTGGTTCACCGACCTCTACATGGGCGGCCTCAACTACCAGGTGGAGCACCACCTCTTCCCGAACATGCCCCGCCCGGCGCTGCGCCGTGCGCAGGTCATCGCCAAGGAGTACTGCACCACCCACCAGATCCCCTACACCGAGACCTCGCTGATGGAGTCGTACGCGATCGTCGTCCGCTACCTCAACAAGGTCGGCCTGTCGGCCGGCGGCGACCCGTTCGACTGCCCCGCCGCCTCCGCCTACGGACGCTGAGCACTCCCCCCTCGGAGGCCCCTCGCACCTTCCCGGTGCGGGGGGCCTCCGTCGTTCGCGGGAGCGCAAGGGGGTGCCCCCGCGGGCGGCGGAGTCGTAGCGTCGGGACATGAGCAGCTCCGACTACGACATCGAGCCCACCCCCACCGACACGACCGACGGCGCCCGCACGCCCGACCCGGCCACCGAGACCGGCACCTCCGCGGGCCTCGACGAGGTCGGCGGCGCGGCCTCCCCCCTGGCCGACGGCGTCGGCGCCGACGGCGAGGAGCAGAACCCCCCGCTGCCCGACTGGGGCCCCACCGACGGCGTCCACGGCACCGACGCCGAGACCGACGCCTCGGGCACCGAGCAGCACTGACACGGCTCCGCGAGGGACCTCCCCGGCCGGTCGGCGAACGCTCCGACCGCGTTCCGAGGAGGTCCCTCCGTGTTCGCCGGAGGGTCGGCCGGCGCCCGGGCGGCGCGCCCTACACTGGCGAAATGCAGCCGACCGAACGCGCCCTCCGCGTGATCTCCTACAACCTCCGGGAGCACCGAGCGCACGCCGAGATCGCCCCCCTCGCCGCCCGCCACGACATCGACGTCCTGTGCCTGCAGGAGTGCGACACCACGAAGCTGCCGCAGGAGGTGGGCTCGCTCCGGCTCGCGTCCGTCACGGCCCGCAACCGCCTGGGCCTGGCCGTCTACTACTCGCAGGACCGCTTCGAGCTCTCCGGCAGCGCCGCGTTCGAGCTCAGCAAGTCCATGCACGACCGGGTGATGTCCCCCGCTCACGAGCGCCTGCTGGCCGTCCGCCTCGACGACCGCGACGGCGGATCGATCGCCGTCTCCTCCTTCCACGCCGCCCCGCTCTCGGCCGGCAACGCCCTGCGCCGCAAGCAGATCGACGAGGCGCTCAACCGGCTGCGCGAGTACGCGCCGGACACCCCCTCCCTGATGGTCGGCGACTACAACTACCCGTGGTTCTTCCGCGGACTCGACCGCCGGATGACCCGGAACGGCTACCTGGTCTCGCGGAGCGACTCCCCGACCTACGCGCGCTACCGCTACTTCAGCGGCCACTTCGACTTCGCGATCAGCGACTCCGTGCGGATCGAGCGGGTCTCCACGCTGCCCCAGGGCGTCTCGGACCACCTCCCGGTGATGGTCGACGCGCACTACGGCGTCCCCGCCGCCTGAGCGCGGGGCCCGCGGGCCCGCGCGGTCGGTAGGCTCAGGGGGTGACGACCCTGATCCTCGCCCGGCACGGAGAGACTGTCTGGCACTCCGAGAACCGCTTCGCGGGCTCCTCCGACATCGCGCTGACCCCCCGGGGCCAGGACCAGGCGGCGACTCTGGCCGCCTGGGCCGTCGACGCCGACCTCGAGGCGGTGTACTCCTCCACCCTGGTCCGGGCCGTGCGCACCGCCGTGCCCGCCGCGCGGGCGGCCCACCTCGAGCTGCAGCCCGACCCGGCGCTGGTCGAGGTCGACTTCGGCCGCGGCGAGGGGCTGACCACCGACGAGATGGAGAAGCGCTTCCCGGACGAATACCACGCGTGGGTCGCGGCGCCGGCCATCCAGCCGATGCCCGGCGGCGAGTCCGGCCTCGACGCCGTCGCCCGCGCGAACACCTCGCTCGCCCGCATCCACCGCGAGCACCCCGACGGCCGCGTGCTCGTCGTCGCGCACGGCACGCTCATCCGCCTCCTGCTGTGCGCCTACCTCGGCATCAACCCGGAGACGTACCGGCACACCTTCCCGGTGGTCGACAACGTCTCGCTGACCACGCTGCGCTGGGACGCGACCGGCGTCGGCCTGCTCGGCTACAACGTCCCGCCCGTCCAGACGCAGCGGCGCTCCAGCTGAGCGCAGCGGCCGCTCCGGAGCGGCGCCCGGCGAGCGCGGGCTCGATCGGCCTGGTGCTCGGGTCGGTCGCGAGCGTGCAGCTGGGCGCCTCCTTCGCCGTGCTGCTCTTCCCCGCCGCGGGGCCGATCGGCACCGTCACGCTCCGGCTGGTGTTCTCGGCCGTCGTGCTGCTCCTGGTCTGCCGTCCGCGGCTGCGCGGCCACAGCCGGAGCGACTGGGCCACTGTCGCCGCCTACGGTCTCGCCCTCGGCGGGATGAACGCCTGCTACTACGAGGCCATCGCCCGGATCCCGCAGGGCGCCGCCGTCACCCTCGAGGTGCTCGGGCCGCTGACGCTCTCGGTGATCGCCGGGAGGAGCGTGCTGAGCCTGGTCTGGGCGGTGCTCGCGCTGGCCGGGGTGGTGACCCTGTCGCAGGGCGGGTTCTCGGCGCTGGACCCGGTCGGCGTCGGCTTCGCACTGGGAGCCGCAGTGCTCTGGGCCGCGTACATCGTCTTCGCCGGCCGAACCGGCGGGCGGTTCCAGGGGATCGACGGGCTCGCGCTGGCGCTGGCGGCCGGCGCGATCGTGTCGCTGCCGTTCGGCCTCGCCTCCGCCGGGCCCGCCCTGGTGGTGCCGCCGGTGCTGCTCCTCGGGCTCGCCGTGGCGGTGCTCTCCTCCGCGGTGCCCTACGCGCTGGAGCTGCTGGCGCTGCGGCGCCTGCGCTCCTCGACCTTCTCGATCCTGATGTCGCTCTCCCCCGGGGCGGCCGCGCTCTCGGGCTTCCTCGTGCTCGGCCAGCGCCTCAGCGCCGTCGAGGCCGTCGGGATCGCGCTCGTTGTCGCTGCGAGCATCGGGGCGGTGCGGACCGCGCGGACCTCCGCCTGAGCGGCAGTTCTTTCGTTAGGCTAACTATGTGCCATCGACAAAGACCCTGCAGACCGAGATCCCGCAGACCGATCTCCCGCTGACCTCCCTCGCGGGCGAGGTGCGGGCAGCGGTCGGCCGGCTCGGACGGCGGCTCCGGCAGGAGAAGGCCCAGCACGAGCTCAGCGATCCGCAGTTCAGCGTGCTCGCGCTCCTGCACCGCGAGGGCGCGAAGACCCTCGGCGAGCTGGCCGAGGCGGAGCGGGTCCGCCCGCCCTCGATGACCCGCACGGTCGGCTGCCTGGTCGACGAAGGACTCGCGGAGCGCCTGGCCGACCCCGCCGACGGCCGCGTCACCCGCATCCGCCCCACCGGGGCCGGCACCGCACTGGTGCTCGACGTGCGCCGCAGCCGCGACGCCTGGCTCGTGGCGCGCCTCGAGGAGCTCCCTCCCGAGGACCTGCGCCTGCTCCACGACGCGGCGGCGGTCCTGCGCGCGGTGGCCGACCGATGAGCGCGATGTTCCGCTCCCTCGCCGTGCCGAACTACCGCATCTGGTTCGCGGGCGCGATGGTCTCGAACGTCGGCACCTGGATGCAGCGCACGGCCCAGGACTGGATCGTGATCAACGACCTGACCGACCACGACGCGACGGCGCTCGGCGTGACCATGGCGCTGCAGTTCGGACCGCAGCTCGTGATGGTGCCCTTCTCCGGCTTCATCGCCGACCGCTTCGACCGGCGGAAGCTCCTGATGGCCACCCAGGGCGCGATGGGCGCGCTCGGGCTCGGCCTGGGGCTCATCGTCGTGACCGGGGTCGTCCAGCTCTGGATGGTCTACCTCTTCGCCCTGCTGCTCGGCTTCGCCGCGGCGATCGACGCGCCCGTGCGCCAGACGTTCGTGTCGGCGCTGGTCGAGGACCGCGACCTCACCAACGCCGTCTCGCTGAACTCGGCCTCCTTCAACTCGGCGCGGATGATCGGACCGGCCCTCGCGGGCGTGCTCATCGCCGCGGTCGGCTCCGGCTGGGTCTTCCTCCTCAACGCCGCGAGCTTCCTCGCCGTCCTGCTCTCGCTGCGCGCGCTGCACCGCGACCAGCTCCGCAGCGCCCCGCGCGCCACCCGCGGCCCGGGTGCGCTGCTGGAGGGGTTCCGCTACGTGTCGAAGCGGCCGGACATCCTCGTGGTGCTCGCGATCGTGTTCCTGATCGGCACGTTCGGCCTGAACTTCCCGATCTTCGCCTCGACGATGGCGACCGTCGAGTTCGACATGGGGGCGAGCGAGTTCGGCCTGCTCTCCTCCGCCATCGCCGTCGGCTCGGTGCTGGGAGCGCTCCTCTCGGCTCGCCGCGACCGCCCGAGGCTCCGGCTCATCGTCGGCGCCTCCGCGGCGTTCGGCGTCGCGCTCGCGCTGGCCGGCGTCATGCCGACGGTCTGGGCGTTCGCGATCCTGCTCCCCTTCGTCGGCATCGCGGCGCAGACGCTGATGACCTCGGCCAATGGCTACGTGCAGCTCTCGACCGCCCCCGAGATGCGGGGCCGGGTCATGGCGCTGTACATGGCCATCTTCGTCGGCGGCACCCCGATCGGCGCACCGCTGATCGGCTGGGTCGCGAATGCCTACGGTCCGCGCCAGGCGATGCTGGTCGGCGCCGCCTCCGGGATCGCGGCGGCCGCCATCGGACTCGCCTTCCACCTCCGCCTGCGCCGCGCCGCCCGGCTCGCGGCCCCCGGGCCGGAGGCTCTGCCCGCCACCGGCGGAGTCCCCCTGCTGCGCCCGCGCGCCTAGGCTCCGTCAGCCGGTCCGCGCGCCGGGGCGGATCCGTGGACAGCCCGCTCGACGGGGCGGCTCCGCGGACAGCCCGCTCGACGGGCCGCCCCCGACGCCGGGCTGCTCCGCGGACAGCCCGCTCGACGGGCCGCCCCCGACGCCGGGCGCGTCCGCCGCCCGCCCTCAGGCCTCGCGGGTGATCTCGACGCGGACGAAGAGCTTCGACGAGCGGGGCCCGGCGAACACCCCGCGCAGCGGCGCGATGTCGTTGTAGTCGCGGCCGCGGCCGACGATGACGTGGCGGTCGCCGATGTCGATCAGGTTCGTCGGGTCGTAGCCGCGCCACGCTCCTCCGCAGAACCACTCGACCCAGGCGTGCGACTCCCCCACCACGGTCTCGCCGATCTCCGCGTGCGGCTTGGGGTGCAGGTAGCCCGAGACGTAGCGCGCCGGGATGCCCACCGAGCGCAGCGCCCCGAGGACGATGTGCGTGATGTCCTGGCAGACGCCCTCGCGCGCGGTCCACGACTCCGTCGCGGTGGAGTGCACGCCGGTGACGCCCTGCCGGTAGGTCATCGCCCGGCCGATCGTCTCGGCGATCGTGAGCGCGGCCTCGCACGGCCCGGCCGCCTCGTCCGCGAGCGAGCGCGCCATCGCCGAGAGGTCCTCCGGCGGCGCGGTGCGGTGGGTCTGCTTCGACTGCTCCACGTACTCGGTGCGCGTCTCGACCTGCTCGGACAGCTGATCCCACCCGGTCGGGTGGTCGGGGTGCTGCTTCGGCCGGATCTCGACGAGCGAGGTCGCCGTCAGCGAGAGCTCGCGGTGGGCGTCGAGCACGTCGAACGACGAGACGCGGGTGCCCCAGTAGTCGGTGTAGGCGTGCACCGAGGTCACCGGCCGGATGTCGAGGTTCGAGAACAGCACCAGCTGCCCGTCCGAGGAGGCGGGGAGCATCCGCGCCTCGTTGTAGGACGCGACCACGTCCCCCGCGTAGGTGAAGCCCGTGGTGTGCCTGATGCGCAGCCTGCTCACAGCGCCTCCCCGATCCAGCTCGGCATGACGTTGGTGGGGAAGTACCGCTGGCGGATCGCCTCGGACGCGGCCGAGGTCGCCTCCTGCACGCTGTCCATGTGCCGCGGGAGGTCCTCGAGGATGTCGGTGATCGGCCGGAACTCCAGCTCGCTGCGGATCCGCCCGAGGACGCGCTGCGCGTCGCCGGAGTGGCCGATGCGGCCGGTGCGCGGCTCGATGTCGCGCATGCACGCCTCCGCCCGCGAGACCGAGAAGAGGATCGAGCGCGGGAACAGCCGGTCCAGGAGGAGGAACTCCGCCGCGTTCCGCGCGCTCGGCACGCCCCGGTAGGTGCGCAGGTACGCCTCGTAGGCGCCGCAGGAGCGGAGGATCGTGGTCCAGGAGGGGCCGCTCGCCTCGGTCAGCGAGCGGGTGGCGAGCAGGCGGGCGGTCATGTCGGCGCGCTCGATCGAGCGGCCGAGGGTGAAGAACTGCCAGGCCTCGTCGCGCGAGGTCGCCGACTCGATGATGCCGACGGCGAGGGCGGAGCGCTCCCTCACCCAGCTGAAGAACTCCGACACCCGCTCGCCCGAGACGCGGCGCGGCATCCGGGTGCGCGTGGTGTTGAGGCACTCCCAGAGCTCGGTCGAGACGATCTCGCGCGCCCGGCGGGCGTTCTCGCGGGCCGCGCCGAGCGAGTAGGCGATCGAGGCGGGGTTCGTGCGGTCGATCGCGAGGATCGCCAGCACGTCGGCGCGGGTGATCTCGCGCATGTCGTCCGGCGGGGTCGAGCCCATCACCGACAGGAGCGAGCGGCAGGCCGTGTCCTCGTCGATCCACGGGTCCTCGAGCAGGAGCTGGAGGTGGACGTCGAGGATGCGGGCGGTGCCGTCGGACCGCTCGATGTAGCGGCCGATCCAGAACAGCGACTCGGCGATCCGGGAGAGCATCAGTCGTCCTCCCCCGCCGCGAGCGTCTGCTGCTGCTGCTGGTCCTGGTCGGTGTTCGGCGCGTCCTGCGGCGAGTGGTCGGGCGTGTGGTTGAGCGGATAGACGATCGGGATGGAGCTGGTGACCGCGGCCTGCTCGGCGACGAGCGCCTGGATGTCGCGCGCCTCGGGCTCGGCGCTGCGCGCCTCCTCGAGGCCGACCACCCAGGTGTCCTTCGATCCGCCGCCCTGCGACGAGTTGACGACGAGCTGCCCCTCCGGGAGCGCGACGCGGGTCAGGCCGCCGGGCAGCACCCAGACGTCGGTGCCGTCGTTCACGGCGAAGGGCCGCAGGTCGGCGTGCCGGGGGCGCATCCCGTCGTCGACGAGGGTGGGGATGGTGGAGAGCTGCACGACCGGCTGCGCGATCCATCCGCGCGGGTCGGCCTGGAGGCGGGAGCGCAGCTCGGCGAGCTCCTTCGCCGAGGCGGCCGGCCCGACGACCAGGCCCTTGCCGCCGGAGCCGTCGACCGGCTTCACGACGAGCTCGTCGAGACGGTCGAGCACCTCATCGAGCGCTCCCGGATCCTCGAGCCGCCACGTGTCGACGTTCTTGATCACCGGCTCCTCCGAGAGGTAGTAGCGGATGAGGTCGGGCAGGTAGGTGTAGACGAGCTTGTCGTCGGCGACGCCGTTGCCGACCGCGTTGGCGATCGTGACGTTCCCGAGCCGGGCCGCGAGCATCAGCCCGGGTGAGCCGAGCATCGAGTCGGCGCGGAACTGCAGCGGATCGAGGAACTCGTCGTCCACGCGGCGGTAGATCACGTCGACCCGGGTCGGGCCGGAGGTGGTGCGCATGAACACCTTGCCGCCCGTGCAGAACAGGTCGCGGCCCTCGACCAGCTCGACGCCCATGAGGCGGGCGAGGAGGGTGTGCTCGAAGTAGGCGGAGTTGTAGACGCCCGGGGTGAGCACGACCACGGTCGGGTCGTCGACGCCCTCGGGGGCGGAGGCGCGGAGGGCCTGCAGCAGCTTGTTCGGGTAGTCGCCGACCGGGCGCACCCGCATCGAGACGAACAGCTCGGGCAGCGTCTGCGCCATCACCCGGCGGTTCGAGATGACGTAGGAGACGCCGGAGGGCACGCGGACGTTGTCCTCGAGGACCCGCCAGCCGCCCTTCTCATCGCGGATCAGGTCGATCCCGGACACCTGGATCCGCACGCCGTTCGCGGGGACGATGCCCGCGGCCTGCCGGTGGAAGTGGCTCGAGCTCGAGATCAGCCCGGCGGGGATGACGCCGTCGGCCACGGCGTTCTGCGGGCCGTAGACGTCGGCGAGGAACGCCTCGAGAGCACGGACCCGCTGCTTGATGCCGGTCTGCACCTCGTTCCACTCGGCGCGCTCGATCACCCGGGGGACGGCGTCGAGCGGGAACGGCCGCTCCTCCCCCGCGAAGTCGAAGGTGACGCCCTGCGCGAGGTAGGAGGAGGCGAGCGCGTCGGTGCGGCCGCGCAGCTCCTCCTGGGTCATCCGCGCGAGCGAGGAGTAGATGTCGCGGTAGGCGCCGCGGACCCCGTCGGGGCCTCCGGTCGACGCCACGTCGGCGAACATCTCGTCCCAGGGGGTGGCGCCCGTGTCGGGCCGCTCGACCTTCTGGGACCCGTATCCGTCGAAGAGGTCACCCATGGCACGACTCTAGTGCGGGGCGTATTGCGGGGATGTTTCGGGCGGCCGCGGGGCGAGCGGGGCGGGTCGGCGACGTCCGGGCACGGCACCGGCGCCGTCCTCCGACAGGCCGGCGGAGGCCCGGGGATCCACGGGAATAGTTCCGGCCGCACGTGGTTGAATGAGGATGTACATGCAAACGCATGGACCAGGCCCCACCGGGCCGGAGGACAGAAGGAGCGCCTGATGCAGTTCGGCATCTTCACGGTCAGCGACATCACGACCGACCCCACGACCGGACGGACCCCGTCCGAGTCCGAGAAGATCCAGGCGACCCTCGCGATCGCGCTGAAGGCGGAGGAGATCGGCCTCGACGTCTTCGCCCTGGGCGAGCACCACAATCCGCCGTTCTGGTCCTCCTCCCCCACCACCACGCTCGGCTACCTCGCGGCGAAGACCGAGAGGATCACGCTCTCCACCGCGATGGCCCTCATCACCACGAACGACCCCGTGAAGCTCGCCGAGGACTACGCGATGCTCCAGCACCTCGCCGGCGGCCGCGTCGACCTGATGCTCGGCCGCGGCAACACCGGCCCCGTCTACCCGTGGTTCGGCAAGGACATCCGCCGCGGCATCGAGCTGACGATCGAGAACTACGACCTGCTGCACCGCCTGTGGACCGAGGACTTCGTCGACTGGGAGGGCCAGTTCCGCACGCCCCTCCAGGGCTTCCAGTCGACCCCGCGCCCCCTCGACGGCGTCGCGCCGTTCGTGTGGCACGGATCGATCCGCTCGCCGCAAATCGCTGAGCAGGCCGCCTACTACGGCGACGGCTTCTTCGCGAACCACATCTTCTGGCCCGCCTCGCACACCCAGAAGATGGTGCAGCTCTACCGCCAGCGCTTCGAGCACTACGGCCACGGGACCGCCGACCAGGCGATCGTCGGCCTCGGCGGGCAGATCTTCCTGGCGAAGAACTCGCAGGACGCGGTCTCGCAGTTCCGCCCCTACTTCGACAACGCCCCCGTCTACGGCCACGGCCCCTCGCTCGAGGACTTCACGGAGCAGACCCCGCTCACCGTCGGCTCCCCGCAGCAGATCATCGACCGCACCCTCGGCTTCCGCGAGTACGTCGGCGACTACCAGCGCCAGCTCTTCCTGATGGACCACGCGGGACTCCCGCTGAAGACCGTCCTGGAGCAGATGGACATGCTCGGCGAGATCCTCCCCGCTCTCCGCGCCGGCTTCGCCGAGGGCCGCCCCGCGCACGTGCCCGACGCCCCCACCCACGCCTCCCTCGTGGCCGCGCGCGACGCGCAGCCCGCGGCCGAGCCCGTCACCGTCTAGTCAGGAGCTCTCCATGGACACCCGCAGGATCACCGTCCTCTCGGCCGGCCTCAGCCAGCCGTCCTCGACTCGGCTGCTCGCCGACCGCCTGGCCGACGCCGCCGAGTCCTCCCTCACCGAGCAGGGCTTCGCCGTCGAGCGGAGCGTCGTGGAGCTGCGCGACCTCGCGCACGACGTCACGAACAACCTCCTCACCGGCTTCGCGAGCCCCGCTCTGCAGACCGCGCTCGACGCGGTCGCCGGCGCCGACGGCCTGATCGCCGTGACGCCGATCTTCACCACCAGCTACAGCGGGCTCTTCAAGTCGTTCGTCGACGTGCTCGACACGGAGGCGCTGCGCGGCCTGCCCGTGCTGCTGGCGGCCACGGGCGGGTCCCCCCGCCACTCCCTGGCCGTCGACTACGCGATGCGCCCGCTCTTCACCTACCTGCACGCGGCGCCCCTCGCGACCACCGTGTTCGCGGCGACGGACGACTGGGGCGGCGCGACCGAGGACGGACGGGCGCTGCCCTCGCGCATCGAGCGCGCCGGACGCGAGCTGGCCGATCAAGCCGCCCGCTCCTCCCGCTCGGGCTCCACGCCCGACCCGTGGGCGCTCGACGGCTCGTTCGAGGGGATGCTCGGCCGCCGCGGCTGAACGCCCGCCGCGCGGATCGGCCGCTCCTCTCATGGATCGGCCGATCCGTCCAGCCGCGATACCCGCGGCCCTGCCGGAATAGCCTGCCCCCGGGAGCCTGCCGCTGGCCCCCGGAAGGAGGCCGTCATGGGCCTGACCAGCAAGGGGCTCCCCTCGGGGGCTCTCGACCTCTCGCAGCTCGGACGCGCGGTCCTCGACCGCCGCCGCTTCCTCGGAGCCCTCGGCGTCGCCGCCTCCGTCCCGGTCCTCTCCGGCTGCGGCTTCGCCCCCGCGGGCCCCGCGGCGAGCGCCGGCAGCGACACCCTCACCTTCACCACCTGGGGCACCGACGCCGAGCTGGCCGGCTTCCAGCGCGCGATCGACGCGTTCCAGTCGGCGAACGCCGGCGCCACCGTGACCCTCAACGCGGTCCCGTACGAGCAGATGTTCACCAACATCGACGCGCAGCTGCAGGCGGGGAACCCGCCGGACGTCTTCCGGGTCCCCTACTACACGTTCGGCAGCTACGCCGGCCGCGACCAGCTCCTGGACCTGTCGGGCTTCCTCGACTCCGACGTCGCCGAGCGGTTCACCGATCCGGCCTGGGCCGCGGTGCAGAGCGGCGGGAGCCCCTTCGGCGTCCCCCACCACACCGACACCTCGCTGATCCTCTACAACACGCAGGTGCTGGCCGACGCGGGCGTCACCTCCTTCCCCTCCTCGCCCGAGGAGGCGTGGACCTGGGAGGAGTTCACCGAGGTCGGGCGGAAGCTGCGCGCCTCGCTCCCCGCCGAGCGCTACCCCTTCGCCTACAACTGGCAGGGCAACGGCGTCACGCGCTGGCTCAGCCTGCTCTTCCAGGCCGACGGCCGTTTCCTCACCGAGGACCTGTCCGGGCCCGCGATCGACTCCGCCGCCGGCCGCGCCGCGATCGACTTCAGCCGCAGCTTCTTCACCGACGGCCTCGTGCCGCCGAGCAGCTCCGTGCAGGCGACCACCTACGCCAGCGACCTCTGGTACTCGCAGACCACCGCGATGACCTTCGCCGGCGCGTTCCTCATCCCCGACGCCGACTCCACCCTCGACTTCGAGTGGGGCGCCACCTACTCCCCGCGCAACGTGCGCGGAGGCGGCGACTTCGGCGGCAACGCCCTCGTCGCGACCAAGGCCGCGAAGAACCCGGAGCTGGCCGCCTCCTTCCTCGCGTTCGTGACGGAGGAGGAGGCGATGCGCGACTTCTGCGCCGGCGCCTCCCTCCTCCCCACCCGTCGCGACCTCACGGAGTCGGGCATCGAGTTCGCCGTGCGCCCCGAGCTCGCCGAGGTGTTCCTCGGCCAGGCGGGCACCGTCCAGGCGTCCGACTCGGCGCAGGTCGCCTCGCCCGACATGGCCGCGATCATCACGGTGCTCAAGGAGCAGCTGGAGCAGGCCTTCGTCGGCGGGCGCAGCACCGAGGACACCATCGCCGGCCTCACCTCCGGCATCGCGGCCGCGACGCAGTGAGCCGGTCGGTCCTCGCGCCGGAGGCGGTGACCGCCCGCCCCCGGCGCACCTCCCGCGCCCCCGCCCGCGAGACGGCGGCCGCCTACGCGTTCCTCGCGCCGAACCTGCTGATGCTCGGCCTGTTCGTGTTCGTCCCCCTGGGCGGCGCGTTCCTGATCGGCTTCCAGCGCACGAACGGCTTCGGCGACGGCGTCTTCGTCGGACTCGACAACTACGCGCGGCTGCTCGGCGACGGCCTCTTCTGGCGCTCGACGCTGAACACGGCGCTGTTCACCCTGATCGTGACCCCCCTCTCGATGGCGCTGGGCCTCGGCGCGGCGGTGCTGATGAACTCGGTGCTGCCCGCGCGTCCGGTGTTCCGCAGCATCCTCATCCTGCCGATGGCGGTCTCCGGCGTGGCGACGGCGCTGATGGGCGTGCTGATCTTCGACGAGAACAGCGGCGTGCTCGACGGCATGCTCCAGACGATCGGCCTCCCCCGCATCGCCTGGCAGTCCGGCGGAGCTGCGGCCTTCGCCTCCGTGGTGCTCGTCACCCTGTGGTGGCGCACCGGCTTCAACATGCTGATCTACCTGGCGGGGCTGCAGGGGGTGAACCCGGCGCTCTACGAGGCGGCCCGGCTCGACGGAGCGAACGCGTGGCAGCAGTTCCGCCACGTGACGCTGCCGCTGGTCGGCCCGTCGTCGTTCTTCCTGCTCATCCTCAACGTCATCTACTCGTTCCAGGTGTTCGACATCGTCTTCGTGCTCACCGGCGGCGGACCGCAGAACGCGACCTCGGTGCTCGTGACCTACGCCTACGACACCGGGTTCGTCACCCGCGACCAGGGCTACGCCGCGGCCATCGGCATCGTGCTGCTGATCCTGACCATGATCTTCACCGCGGTGCAGTGGCGCACCAACCGCTCGAGGGACCTCGTCGAATGATCCGCACGTCGCGCACCTCGCGCCTGCTCCGCCTCGCCCTCGCCCTCGGTGTCTCGGTGGTCATCGTCTTCCCGCTGTACTGGATGGTCGTCGTCGCGTTCTCCTCGCGGTCCGAGCTGCTCGGCGGCACCCTCCGCCTCTGGCCGCGCGAGCTGACGCTGGTGAACTTCGAGCGAGTGTTCTCGTCGTTCCCCGTGGCGACCTGGTTCGGCAACTCCCTCGCGATCAGCCTGGTCACCGCTTTGATCACCGTGACGATCAACCTGCTCGGCGGCTACGCCTTCGCGCAGCTGCGGTTCCGCGGATCCGGAGTGCTCTTCCTCCTGGCCCTGTCGACGCTCACCCTGCCCGTGCAGGTGATCATGGTGGCGCTGTTCCGGCTCGTCACCGACCTCGGCCTCTACGGGAGCTACTGGGCGGTGATCCTGCCGACGGCGGCATCGGCGTTCGGGCTGTTCCTGGCGCGGCAGTTCATCCTCGCGATCCCGCGGGACCTGATCGAGGCGGCCCGGATCGACGGCGCCGGGCACTTCCGCGTGTTCACGGCCATCGTCCTCCCCCTCTCGAAGCCGCTCATCGCCGTGCTCTTCTTCATGTCGCTGCTCGGCTCCTGGAACGACTTCGCCTGGCCGCTCATCGCCCTGAAGGAGAACGCGCTGTTCACGCTCCCGATCGGGCTGCTCTTCCTCCAGGGGCAGTTCGGCAGCGACTACGGAGCGACCATGGCGTTCGCCCTGGTGAACGTCGTGCCGATGGTGGTGCTGTTCCTGGTGTTCCAGCGCTACTTCGTGCAGGGCTTCGCGCGCAGCGGCCTCCGCTGACCTCGCGGCGGGGGGGGGGGTGCGGATCGGTGCGCTGTGCGGCCATTCGTCCCCCCGTCCGGGGCCGGGAGTGTCAATCCCCCCGTTCCGCCGACCCGGCCGGCGCCGCCCCGCGGTACCGTCGTCGCAGGCGCCCACCTCGTGCGCTCCGGAGCGCACCGTTCGAGCGGAAGGCGGGATCGCCATGAGTACCGTCGCCGCGAACGCCGCCCAGCAGAAGGTGGCCGGCCGCTACTACCTGATCGAGCGCATCGGCTCCGGCGGGATGGGCTCGGTCTACCGGGCCCGCGACGAGACCGTGCAGCGCGAGGTCGCCGTGAAGGTGTTCCGCGCGGAGGCCTCGAATCCCGAGGACGTGGCCCGCCAGGAGCGCGAGGTGCGGATGCTGAGCTCCTTCGCCCACCCCGGCATCGTCAACCTCTTCGACGCGGGCCTGCACAACTTCGGCGGCGAGGTCCGCCGCTACGTCGTGATGGAGCTCGTCGCCGACCCCACGATGGAGGCGCGGCTCGAGTCCGGCCCCCTCCCGGCGGCGGAGGTCGCGGCGATCGGCACGCAGCTCGCCGAGGCCCTGGCCTACCTGCACGAGCGCGGCGTCGTGCACCGCGACGTGAAGCCCGCGAACATCCTGGTCAGCGAGGTCGCCTCCAGCGGCTACGCCCGCACCGCCAAGCTCACCGACTTCGGCGTGGCCCACTTCATGGACGGCTCCCGCCTCACCAGCGACGGCGTCGTGATCGGCACCGCGAGCTTCGTCAGCCCGGAGCAGGTCGCGGGCGAGCCGATCAGCGGAGCGAGCGACGTCTTCTCCCTCGGCCTGGTCCTCCTCGAGGCGATCACCGGTCACCGGGAGTACTCGGGCACCGTCCTCGAGGCGGCGATCGCCCGCCTCCACCGCAGCCCCTCCGTGCCCGACACCCTGCCGGCGGAGTGGCGGGCGCTGCTGACCTCGATGACGCAGCGGGACCCGGAGAAGCGGCCGACCGCCGACGAGGTCGCGCACCGGCTCCGCGGCGGGATGACGACGGGCTCGGCTTCGGGCGCACCGACCGCCTCGGACTCGCGCGCGGCACGGATCCGGCGCTCCGTGATCATCGGCTCGAGCGTGGTCGGCGTCGGCGCGATCGCGGCGCTGTCGTGGATGCTCGGAGCGCTCGCCGGTCGCTGACCGACCGGGCGCGGGGCCCTAGGCCTCGCCGGGGAACGCGGGACGGAGCACGATCCGCGTCCAGGCGCCCACGTAGATCCGGTCGCCCTCCTCGACCTCGCGGCGCTGACCGGCGGCGATCGGCGACTGCGGGAGCGGAGCCCCGGCCGGGGCGAGGTACGTGCCGTTCGCCGACTGCAGATCCTCGACCCACCAGCGGTAGCCGTCGGTGCTCAGCTGGCAGTGGCGCCGCGAGACACCGGAGTCGGAGCCGCAGTCCACCTGCGGCGAGATGCCGCGGGAGACGGACGGGCGGCCGACGAGCAGGGTGCGCTCGCGGAGGACGACGGTCGCGGGCGGGCCGGGCGAGGGCATGGGGTCGTCGGCGCGCTGCTCGGCGTACCACTCCGGGTCGACCCAGAGCTCGGCGATCCACGGGCGGTCCGGGTCCGCGGAGGCGGCGGCGGGGCGGGCGGAGCCGGTGGCCGGCGCGGACGCAGCCTCCTCCTCCGACGCCGAGGCCCCGGGTGCCGCGTCGGGGGCTGCGGCCTCGGGTGCAGGGGCCTCCGGGATCACCTCGGTCGGCGGAGCGGCGGGCGGCGCGGTCGCGACGGGGGTGTCGAAGCCGGCCTCCTGCTCCGGGACCAGCTCGGTGGGAGCCGCGGGATCGGCCTGCGGCGCGGGCGCCTCGCCCAGGTGCTGGGCCGGGTCCCCCGACGGCGTCGCGGAGCCGCCGACCTCGCCCGGAGCGCGGACGGCACCGGAGGAGGTGAACGGATCGGCCTCGGGGAGGGAGCCGGTCGTGAAGTCGTAGCCGCAGTTCTCGCAGAACAGGGCGCCGGGCTCGTTCGGGAACGAGCAGTGCGGGCAGACCGAGGGGCCGGTCGGGATCGCGGTGGTCGGCGCGGCGGGAGCGGGCGACGGGGCCGCAGCGGCACCGATGGGCGCCCCGCAGACGTCGCAGTAGTCGCCGGACTGCGAGGTGTGCCCCTCGGGGCAGCGGAAGCTCACTTGCGCACCCGCGTGGTCTTGGTCGACGCGGTGTCCAGCGCCATCTCGTCGAGGCGGTCCACGCCGCGCTTGAGCCGCACGGTGCCCTCGTTCGGGTTGTCGATCTCGACGACCTTCCGCAGCTTCGCGGTCGCCTCGTCGTTCCCGGTGACGGAGGCGAGCTGCACCGCGCGCCCGAGCTTGACCGTGGCGGTCGCCTCGTCGCCCCGCGCCTTGGCTGCGAGCCCGTCCTGGATCGCCGAGGCGAGCTCGGTCTGGCCGGTGTAGTGGGCGACGGCGGGGTCGATGCGGGCGGTCAGTGCGGAGTCGTCCGTCCAGCGCGCCTTCACCAGGGCGGAGGCGACCACCTCGTCGCGCACGCTGAGCTGCACCCGCGCGGCGAGCTGCTCCGAGCCGACCGGCTTCGACGCGACCCGGACCGCCACGTGGTACTCCCGCGACTCGTCGCCCCAGGCGCCGGTCGGGTAGGCGCCGGTGAGCGGGTTCACGGCGTTCCGCCGGGAGCTGAGGTCCTCGAGGTTCGGAGCGACCTGGCGGACGAAGAGCAGCTGCGCGCCCTGCGGAGTCCAGACGCGGAGCTCACCGTTGGCGACTCCCCGGCCCATCGACGCCCGCATCAGCGACTCGAAGTCGGCGGCCATGTCGGCCGGGTTCGCGATCAGGCCCACGGTGCCCAGCAGGGCGCTCGCGATGGTGCGCGCCTCCTCGACGATCCAGCGGGAGCCGACGCCGCGCACGTCGCACTGGAAGTCGCCCGACGCCGCGCGGATCGCCGCGTCCAGCTGCATCCGCGACTCGTGCTCGTTCTTGCCGTCGGTGAGGAGGATCGCGTGCCTCTGCGTCGCCTCCGGCACGGTCGCGAACAGCTGGCGGGCGAGGGTCAGCCAGGTGCCCATCGCGGTGCCGCCGTCGGCCTGGAGGTAGCCGATCGCCTCCTTCGCCGCGGCTCGCGCCCCCGGCTCCATCCGCACCATCGAGACGGTGGCGTTGGGGTACGGGAAGGCGCGGTCGGCGCGCTCGGATCCGGCCACGACGGCGAAGAAGGTGCCGTCCAGGATCTGGTCGACGGCCACGGCGGCGGCGCGCTTCGCGGCCGTCATGTTCTCGCCGGTCATCGATCCGGAGCAGTCCACGATGATGATCTCGGCCGCGGCCCCGTCGGACCCGGCGACCCCCGTGCCGGACGCGGTCACCGTGACGATGGCGTGCACGTCGGTGGCGCCGTCCGAGAGGAACTCGTTCTGGAAAACACTCGCGCTGAACTCCGCCATTCCGGCAGTTTACGGGGACGCCCGGCCTGAGCGGCCCTCCATCGCCGAGGATCGGCCGGGCATCGCGGCCCGACGCCTGCACGACAGCTGTCGGGGCGGGCGGAGGCGGGTCGAGCGCCGCCGGAGCGCCCCCGTCAAGCCCGCCGCGGCCGGACACCGCCGGTGCCAGGGTGGAGCCGTGCCTCCCTGGACCCTCGCCCTCGCCAGCGGCGCCATCGGCGGCGCCACCCTCCTGATCGGCGCCGCGCTCGCCTGGTTCGTGCGCGTGCCCCCGAAGCTCACCGCCGCGATCTCCGCGTTCGGAGCAGGGGTGCTGATCTCGGCGCTCGCCTACGAGCTCGTGCAGGAGGCGGCGGACGACGGAGGACTGCTCCCGACGATCCTCGGCACGCTCGCGGGAGCCGTGGTCTTCGTCGGCGCGGACGCGCTGCTCACCCGCGCCGGCGCGGGGAACCGCAAGAGCGCGAAGGGGTCGGGCGGAGGAGGAGGCGCGGCCATCGCGGCCGGCGCCCTGATCGACGGGGTCCCAGAATCGATCGTGCTCGGCCTCTCGGTCGCCCAGGGCGGAGCGGGAGCGGCGATCAGCGTGCCCATCGTCGCCGCGGTCGCGATCTCGAACCTCCCCGAGGGCCTGTCCTCGACGGTCGGCATGAAGGCCGACGGCCGCTCCGCCCGCTACGTCTTCACCGTCTGGGGCGGGATCGCCGCGATCTCGGCCGCCGCAGCGCTGGTCGGCTTCCTGGTCTTCGCCACCGCACCGGGCGCGGTCGTGGCCTTCGTGACGACCGTCGCCGCCGGCGCGATCCTCGCCATGATCTCGAACACGATGATTCCCGAGGCGTTCGACCGCGACGACGTGCTCACCGGGCTGTACGCGGTGCTCGGGTTCGTGACGGCGTTCGCCTTGCACAGTGCTGGTTAGGACGCCGCTCCCCGCGCGGCGTCCCGCAGTCGGCTCCAGCGCGGGGCCGGGTCGCGAGGAGCGGGTCGCGCACGGCGACGCGGATCCGCTGGAACGCGGATCCCCGGATACGCCTCGCGAGGACGCCGCTCCCCGCGCGGCGTCCCGCAGTCGGCTCCAGCGCGGGGCCGGGTCCCGAGGAGCGGGACGCGCACGGCGACGCGGATCCGCTGGAACGCGGATCCCCGGATACGCCTCGCGAGGACGCCGCTCCCCACGCGGCGTCCCGCAGTCGGCTCGAGCGCGCGGCCGGGTCCCGAGGAGCGGGTCGCGCACGGCGACGCGGATCCGCTGGAACGCGGATCCCCGGATACGCCTCGCGAGAACGGCGCTGCCTGCGGAACGGAGTGGGGTCAGCCGCTGAAGGCGGTGAGGGCGTCGTCGAGGATGCCGAGGCCGCGGGCGACCTCGGCGGGGGTGATGACGGCCGGCGGGACCACGTGGATCCGGTTGTCGGCGGTGAAGGGCAGAAGGCCGCGGGACAGCAGGTCGGCCTTGAGGCGGGCGACGGAGGCCGCCGGCAGCGGGGTGCGCGCGGCCCGGTCGGTGACCAGCTCCAGCGCCCAGAACACTCCGGAGCCCCGGACCTCGCCGATCAGGTCGTGCTTCGCCTCGAGCGCCGCCAGGCCGGGGGCCAGGTGCTCCGAGCCGATGGTGCGCGCGTTGTCGACGATCCCCTCCTCCTCCATCGCCTCGAGCGTCGCGACGACGCTGGCCGCGGCGAGCGGGTGGCCCGAGTAGGTGAGTCCGCCGGGGAAGACGCGCTCGTCGAAGTGGTGGGCGATCGGATCCGAGATGACGACGCCGCCGATCGGGACGTAGCCGGAGTTGACGCCCTTCGCGAAGGTGATCAGATCGGGGCGCACGTCGAAGGCGTCGAAGGCGAACCACTCCCCCGTGCGCCCGAAGCCCGCCATGACCTCGTCGAGGATCAGCTGGATGCCGTACCGGTCGGCGATCTCGCGGACACCCGCGAGGTAGCCGGGGGGCGGGGTGAGCACGCCGGCGGTGCCGGGGATGGTCTCGAGGAGGAACGCGGCGATCGACTCCGGCCCCTCCGCCTGCACGACGCGCTCGAGGTGGTGGAGGGCGCGCTCGCACTCCTGCTCGAGGGTCTCGGCCCAGAACTCGCTGCGGTACAGGTAGGGCCCGAAGGCGTGCACGTGCCCGCGGGAGTACTCGTTCGGGATGCGGCGCCAGTCGCCGGTCGAGACGATCGCCGCTCCCGTGTTGCCGTGGTACGAGCGGTACAGCGAGACGACCTTGTCGCGGCCGGTGAACAGCCGCGCCATGCGGATCGCGTTCTCGTTCGCATCCGCGCCGCCGTTGGTGAAGAAGACCTTCTCCATGCCCTCGGGCGCCCGCTCGGTGATCAGGCGGGCCGCCTCGGCGCGGGTCTCGTTCGCGTAGGCGGGGCCGACGGTGGTGAGGACGCCCGCCTGCTCCTGGATCGCGGCGACGACCTTCGGGTGCTGGTAGCCGATGGTGACGTTCACGAGCTGGCTCGAGAAGTCGAGGTAGCGGGTGCCGTCGACGTCCCAGACCTCGGCGCCGAGACCGCCCGCGATCGGCAGCGGGTTCAGCGCGCCCTGCGCCGACCAGGAGTGGAACACGCGGGACCGGTCGGCGGCGGTGACCGAGGCGTTGTCGCGGACGGTGGGGGCGGTCGAGGACGTCATGCTCCCCATCGTGCCGCGCGCGCCTCGGAAGCGGGCGTGCGGATCCGTCGATCCGCGGACCCTACGATGGACGGAACGTCGAAGGGAGCCCGCATGCCCGCGACCGTCCGCGATCTGCTGGCCGAACCGGCCTTCCGCCTCCGCGTGCTCGCCGGGGTCCACGACGAGGCCGACCTCGACGCCCCTCTGGTGTGGGCGCACTCCTCGGACCTCGTCGATCCGACGCCCTGGCTCGAGTCGGGCCAGCTGCTGCTGACCGACGGCGTCCACTTCACCGGGCACGACAGCGCCGAGTTCTCGGAGGAGTACGTCGCCCGGCTGCGCGGCCGCGGCATCCGCGCGCTCGGCTTCGCCACCCGCATCGTGCACGACGAGGTGCCCGCCGCTCTCGTCACGGCGTGCGAGCGCCAGGGCCTGCCGCTGCTGGAGGTGGCGGACCTGACTCCGTTCATGGGGATCATCCGCTTCGTCGCAGACGTGATCTCGCGGGAGCAGCGCGAGCGGCTGGAGTGGTCGCTCGAGGCGCAGCGGCGGGTCGCCCGCGCGGCGCTGCGGCCGGACGGGCTCGCGGCGATCCTCACCGAGCTGGAGCGGCAGCTGGACTGCTGGGTCGCCCTCTACGACGCCGCCGGGCAGAGGGTGCACCTGCCCACCCGGCTCGACGTGCCGGCGGAGGAGGCGGTCGCCGCGGCCGCGAGGCACGCCCTGACCCGCGGCAGCCGAGCGGGACTCCGGCTCGACGACGGCGGCGGAGTGACGCTGCAGACGATCGGGCGCCGCGACCACCTGCGCGGGGTGCTCGCCGTGGGCACGGGCACGCCGCTGGACCCGGCGGGCAGCGACCTCGTCGCGAGCGTCATCGCCCTGGCGAGCATCGCGCTGGAGCAGCGGCGCGCGCTGGACTCCTCCCGTCGGCAGCTGCGCTCCGGACTGCTCGAGCTGCTGGCCGCGGGAGCCTTCGACGTCGCCGAGAGCACCGCACGGCGCCTGGGGAGCCCGCTGCCCGCCGAGCCCGTGCGGGTGGTCGTGCTGAGCGCGCCCGTGAACGGCGACTCGCTCCTCGACGAGCTGGAGGTCGTGGCGGAGGAGGACGGCGCATGCCTGTTCTTCGCCGAGCGGGACGGCTCGCTCGTCGCCGTGGCCGCCGCTGACGGACTCGGGCCGCTGACCGCCGTGCTGGAGCGGCACGGCGCGAGCGCCGGCGCCTCCGCCCCGATCGGCTGGTCGAACCTGGACCGGGGCCTCGAGGAGGCGCGGCGCGCCGCCGAGCGGACGGAAGACGGGACGGTGGTCCGCTTCGAGGACGTCGCCGCCGAGGGGATGATCGGGCTCCTCGCCGCCGCCGGAGCCGCACCGCTCGCCCGCCGGATGCTCGCGCCGCTGCTGACCCCCGAGGGAGCCGTGCTGCTCGAGAGCGCCCGCGTCTGGCTCCGCCGCAACGGCGCCTGGGAGCCCGCCGCCCGCGACCTCGGCGTGCACCGTCACACCCTCCGCAACCGCATCACCGCCGTCGAGCGCGCCCTCGGCCTCGACCTCGACGACGTCTCCGCCCGCACCGAGCTCTGGACGGCGCTGCGGCTGCACTCATAGCCTCTCTCCTCCTGGCGTCGTCGATCGGCCGCGGTCGGCCGGGGATGGTGGTCGCGCTGGGAAGAGCGGGTCGCGTACCGCGCACGACGATCCGCTCACACGCGGATCGCCGGTTGCGCGGTGCTCAAGAGCCTCTCTCCTCCTGCGTCGTCGATCGGCCGCGGTCGGCCGGGAAGGGTGGTCGCGCTGGGAAGAGCGGGTCGCGTACCGCGCACGACGATCCGCTCACACGCGGATCGCCGGTTGCGCGGTGCTCAAGAGCCTCTCTCCTCCTGCGTCGTCGATCGGCCGCGGTCGGCCGGGG
>NZ_PSTN01000015.1:46063-86115 GCF_002930955.1 Rathayibacter sp. AY1A4
GTACCGCGCACGACGATCCGCTCACACGCGGATCGCCGGTTGCGCGGTGCTCAAGAGCCTCTCTCCTCCTGCGTCGTCGATCGGCCGCGGTCGGCCGGGGAGGGTGGTCGCGCTGGGAAGAGCGGGTCGCGTACCGCGACTGCGAGCGATCGACGACGCCAGGAGGAGAAAGCCTCACGAGCACCGCGAAGCGCAACCGGCGATCCGCGTCCCAGCGGATCGACGTGCGCGGAACGCACGACGCTCTGCAAGACCCGACCACCCTCCCGAGCCGACTGCGGGCGATCGACGACGCCAGGAGGAGAGAGCCTATGAATGCTGCGGGAACCCGAGGTTGATGCCGCCGTGGGAGGGGTCGAGCCAGCGGCTGGTGATGGCCTTCTGCTGGGTGAAGAAGCGGACGCCTTCTGCTCCGTGGGCCTTGGTGTCGCCGAAGAGGGACGCCTTCCAGCCGCCGAAGGAGAACGTGGCGACGGGGACGGGGATGGGGACGTTGATGCCGATCATGCCGACCTCGACCTCGTTCTGGAAGCGACGGGCCGCTCCTCCGTCGTTGGTGAAGATGGCCGTGCCGTTGCCGAACGCGCCGTTGTTGATGAGTGCGACGCCCTCCTCGTAGGAGGCGACGCGGACGATGGAGAGCACCGGTCCGAAGATCTCCTCCGTGTAGGCGCGGGAGGTGGTGGGGACCTTGTCGAGCAGGGTCGGGCCGAGCCAGAACCCGTTCGCGTCGCCGTCCACCTCGATGCCGCGGCCGTCGATGACGACCTCCGCGCCGTCCTCCTCCGCGATCGCGATGTAGGAGGCGACCTTGTCGCGGTGCGCCTCGGTGATCAGCGGGCCCATGTCGCAGCCGCGGCGTCCGTCGCCGATGCGCAGGGTCGCGGCCCGCTCCTGGATCCTGGTGATGAGCTCGTCGGCGACGGGCTCCACCGCGACGACGACCGAGATCGCCATGCACCGCTCGCCCGCCGAGCCGAAACCGGCGTTGATGGCGGAGTCGGCGACGAGATCGAGGTCCGCGTCGGGGAGCACCAGCATGTGGTTCTTCGCCCCACCGAGGGCCTGGACGCGCTTGCCGTGGCGGGTGCCCGTCTCGTAGACGTACTGCGCGATCGGGGTCGAGCCGACGAACGAGATCGAGCGGACGTCGGGGTGCTCGAGCAGCCCGTCGACGGCCTGCTTGTCGCCGTTGAGCACCGTGTAGACGCCGTCGGGGAGGCCGGCCTCCTTCCAGAGGGCGCCGAGCCAGATCGCCGGGGACGGGTCCTTCTCGGAGGGCTTCACCACGACGGTGTTGCCGGCGGCGATGGCGATGGGGAAGAACCACATCGGCACCATCGCGGGGAAGTTGAAGGGAGAGATGATCCCGACCACGCCCAGCGGCTGCTTGGTCGAGTAGACGTCGACGCCGGTGGAGACCTGCTCCGAGTACTCGCCCTTGAGGTGGTGCGCGAGCCCCGTCGCGAACTCCACGACCTCCTGCCCGCGGGTGATCTCGCCCAGCGCGTCCGAGACGACCTTGCCGTGCTCCGACGTGATCAGCTCGGCGAGCTCCTGCTTCTTCGCCTCGAGGAGCTCGCGGAAGCGGAAGACGATCTGCTGCCGCTTCGCGAGCGACGTGTCGCGCCAGGCGGGGAAGGCGGCCTTCGCGGAGGCGACGGCGGCGTCCACCTCGGCGGAGTCGGCGAGCGCGACCTCCTTGGTCGCGACTCCCAGCGCCGGGTCGTAGACGGGAGCGGTGCGGCCGGACGAGGAGGCCGAGGGAGCCCCGTCGATCCAGTGGCCGACGACGGACAGGGCGGTGGCGGGCTCGACGATGCTCATGGCGACGACTGTAGGGGCGTGACCACGGCCGCGGGGGTGCCGATCCGTCCAGCGGTGGAGGGGTGGTCTGGACGGATCGGCGCGCTCAGTCGGCGGGACGGGGGGCGTCGGCGTCGGCGTCGGCGTCGGGCGAAGGGGTGGCCGGGTCGGGGCTCGAGGCGGCGGGGTCGGCCGCGCTCGGGTCCGCAGCACCGGTGTCGGCCGCGCTCGGGCCCGCAGCGCTGGGATTTGCAGCGCCGAGGTCGGCGGCGCCGGTGTCGGCAGCGTCCGGCTCCGCACCGTCGGGATCGGCCCCGGAGTCGGCGGCATCCTGCTCGGCTGTACCGGTCTCCTCACCGTTCACCTCGGCAGCGGACGCTTCAGCCGCACTCTCCGCCGCACCCGCCGGGTCGAACCGCGCCAGCGCGGCCGTGATGTTGTCGTGCCCGCCGCGCTCGTTCGCCCAGGCGACCAGCGCCTCCGCGAGCGTGACCGGATCCGCGCCCACCCTCTCCTGCGCCTCGCGCAGCACGCGCGCGAGGTCCTCGGCGGCGGACGCGTAGTTCCACAGCCCGTCGGAGCAGACCAGCACCCAGCCCGGCTCGGTCAGCTCCTCGGAGGCGACCCGCGGCTCCTCGTCGTGCGCGTCGGCGCCGAGCCAGCGGGTGATGGCGTGAGCGTCGGGCGCCGTCTCGGCCTGCTCCCGCGGCACTCCCGAGGCGATCTGCTCCTGCGCCCACGAATCGTCGACCGTGAGCTGCCGCGGCTCGCCCGCGTCCGGCATCCAGTAGCTGCGGCTGTCGCCCACGTTGCCCGTGACGAGCAGCGCGCCGTCCAGCACCGCCGCGGTGAAGGTGCACGAGGGCGGATTCGACCGCTTCTCGGGCACGGCCGCGTCGATCGCTCCGGAGGCGCGCGCGGTGGCCATCTGCAGCAGCGCGCGCCAGCGGTCCGCTCCCGCGCTCTCCCCGCCGACCTCGGCCTGCAGCGCGCTGAGTGCCGCACGGGCCGCGGCGAGCGACGCCTTGTCGGAGTCGGGGGTCGAGGAGACCCCGTCGCAGACCACCAGCAGCGCCGTCCTCAGAGAGCCGTCGGCGCCGGTGGTCGCCCCGAGCGCCATCGCGTCCTCGTTGGCCGGGTGCCGGAGCCCGCGGTCGCAGACGCCGCCGACCAGCGGGTGCGGCGCTTCGGCCCAGTGCTCGCGCTCGGTCGGAGCGGGGCGTCCGCACTGCTCGCAGTAGCCGTCCTCGGCGACCGCTCCCCCGCAGTAGACGCAGGCGGCGGATCCTCCGACGGCGACGGGCGGAGCGGAGGGGGTGGCCGCGACGATCAGCGGCGTCCCGCAGGCCTCGCAGAACGCGTCGCCGGTCGTGACCGGCTCGCCGCAGTTCGGGCAGGGAGTCGACAGCGCGCCGCTCATGTCAGCGTCCAGCGTCGGACCTCGTTGGCCCGGTCGACGAGGCGCATGCGCTCGTCGCGCTCGCGAGTGGAGGCGGCGAGCGCGCGGTAGGAGGCCTCGAGGCCGTCGCGGATGGCGGCCTCGTTCGCCTCGACTCCGCCGAGGGTCGCTCCCTCGGCCGGGCCGTCGCGCCGCACCAGCTCGAGGGCGGAGGCGAGGACCTGGGTCGTGAGCTCGAGGCGGGTCCGCTGGTCGATCGACACGGAGTCGACGCTCGCGAGGGCGGCCGAGAGCGCGGGCAGCCCGCGGCCCGACTCCGCCAGCAGCTCCGCCCGGCGGCGGCGCGCGTCGGAGTAGGAGGAGCGCGTGGGCGCGACGATGTCGAGCGCGTCGAGCGCCCCGTCGAGGTCGGAGCGCAGCTGCCGCACCCGGGCGAGACCGAAGGCGGCGGGTGCCGTGTAGTTCGCGTCGGCGCGGGCGCAGATCACGTAGAGGGACTCGGCGACCTCGGGCTCACCGCTCGCCTCGCACGCCGCGGCGAGCGCGAGCTTCGGGGCGAGCTCGCCGGGGACCTGCCCGTAGACGGTGTTGAAGGAGGCGCGGGCCCCGATGTCGTCGCCGCGCGCGAGCTGCGCGAGACCGCTCATCCAGACCGCCCGCCACTCCCACGGGTCCTCCGTGAGGATCTCGCCCGTCGCGCGGGCCGCCTCCTCCCAGCGCTGCGCCTCGATCGCCGCCCGGGCGCGGGCGAGCCTCACCTCGACCGTCACGGTGGGCGCGAGCGCGAGAGCGCGCAGGCGCACGATCGGGTCGGCGACGTTCACGCCCGCGAGCCACGACCGGGCGGGATCGGACTCGTCGCGGCGGAGCGCCGGCAGCGCGTCCCACGGCGGGACGCGGTCGACCACGTCGGCCACGGGCGCCTCGAACAGGGCCGACTCCGTCGAGTGCAGCGCGGGGTGTCCGGGACCGCGATCGGTCGCGACGACCTCGCGCAGCACTCCGAGCAGCTGGCCGCGCATCTCGTCCACCGTGGCGAAGCGGTCCTGCGGGTCGGGAGCGCATGCCTTCGCGATCAGGCGGTAGAAGGAGTCGTAGCGCTGGAACAGCGGCGTCTCCGACACGGGCGGCAGCGAGGCGACGAAGGTCGTCTGGTTGCCGCGGAAGTCGAGCACCAGCGAGGCCAGCGTTCGGCCGATCGTGTAGACGTCGGAGGCGACCGAGGGACCGAGGTCGGCGACCTCCGGGGCCTGGTAGCCGACGGTGCCGTAGATGGCGGAGTCCTCGTCGTCGATCCGGCGCACTCCGCCGAGGTCGATCAGCTTGACCTGGTCGCCCACCTGGATCATGTTGTCCGGCTTGAAGTCGCAGTAGAGCAGGCCGTGGTCGTGCAGGTAGGCGAAGGCGGGCATGACCTCGAGCACGAAGGCGAGCGCCTGGTCCACCGGCAGCGGATCTGCGGCGCCGCCGTTGGCGTCCAGCCGCTCCTTCAGGATCTGCTTGAGGCTCGGCCCGCCGACGTACTCCATCACGATGTAGCCGGCGCCGTCGTGCAGGACGAAGTTGTAGATCTCGACGATCAGCGGGTGCTCGACCTCGGCCAGGAATCGGCGCTCGGTGACGGCCGCCGCGTACGCATCGGGGTCGCCGGAGTTGAGCAGGCCCTTGAGCACCACCCAGCGCCCCGAGACGTTCCGGTCGCGCGCGAGGTAGATCCAGCCGAGGCCGCCGTAGGCCAGGCAGCCGACGACCTCGTACTGGCCGCCGACCACGTCGCCCTTCACCAGCTGCGGTGTGAACGAGAACGGCGTGCGGCAGTTGGGGCAGAACCCCTCCGTGCGGCCGGGCCGACCGTCGCGCCCGCGGCCGACGGCGGTGCCGCAGTGCGAGCAGAAGCGCTTGCGCTCGGGGAGGACCGCCTCGGTCATCAGAGCGGCCATCGGGTCGGCGGCCGGGCGGGACGGGACGGTGGTGAGCCCGGCGCCGAGCCTCGGGCCGCGCAGTCGGGTCGAGGTGGTGCCGACGCGGCGGGTGACCTTCGAGCCGGTCTGCGCCGTGCGGGCGGAGCCGAGGGCGGCGGTGGCGAGGCGGGCGGAGGAGGTGCGCGTGCTGCGCGCGGTGGCCGACTCCTCCGCGGGCCCGGGTGCCGTGGCGCCGGGGGTGCCCTCGACGAAGCCGGTGCCGAAGGCGGCGGAGGCGGTGGCCGGCGGGGAGGCCGGAGCGGCGCGACGCGCGGTCGGCGTGGAGGCGGCGGCACCCTCCTCGGGCGGGAGGCCGCAGACGTTGCAGTAGCCGTCCTCGATCGTCCCGGTGCAGCCGGGAGTCGCGGTGCAAGGGGCGCCGTTCATGGGGTGGCCTTCCGGTGATGCGCGGGGTCGGGGTGCGGGAGGTCGCGGGTGACGACGTCGTACTGCTCGACCAGGTGGCGGGCGAGCGGGACGGAGCAGGGCACCGCGTCGAGAGCGGCGCGCACCTCCTCCTCGGCCGCGACGCCGACGGCGGTGGCAGCGCGGCCGTTGCCCTCGGCACGCTCCCGCAGCGCCCGGAGGCGGAAGCCGAGGGCGGCCCGTTCGCGCAGCGGCGAGGTGTAGGCGGCCTCGACCGCGTCGAACGCGCGGCCGACGGCGGTCAGGCGGGCGAGGTGCGCGTCGAGCGCCTCGCGGTCGGACGGAGGATCGCCCAGCCGGGAGACGTCGGGCACGGCCAGCCGTGGCGGGTCGGCGATCTCGCGGCGGCAGCGGGCCACGAGCTCGCGCAGCGGCGCCTCGCGGCGCTCGGCCGCCTCCGCCAGCTCGCGCGCCCGACGGCGGTCGCGCTCGAGTCCGCGCCGCTCGGACGCGGCGATGATCAGGTCGCGCTCGAGCCGGGCGGAGTCGCTCTCGAGCTGGCCGAGCGGCCCCGACACGTCGGCTCCCCGACCCGCCCGCTCGGCGAGCGCGTCGAGGCGGGAGCGCAGCACGGCGACCCGCTCCGCCCGCTCGCGGTCGACCGTGCCGCCGCCGTCACGGGTGAGGTCGCGGCAGCGCTCGATCTCGGCGCGCACCCCCACGATCCGTCCGGCGACGTCGGTGCCGCTGGGGTCGAGCTCGAGCCGGGAGCGCAGCTGGCCGACGACCGCGTCGCAGAGGCGCACCGCCTCCACCAGCGAGACCGCGCCGCTCCCGGAGGCGTCGAGACGGCCCCAGATCAGCTGCGACATCCGCTCGCGCGCCACGACGTCGACGCGGCCGGAGTCCCAGACCGCCTCGAGCTCGGCCAGGCGCCGGGTGACGGACTCGCGGAGCGACTGGGCGAGCACCACGTCGGCCGTGTAGTTCTCGGCCTGCGGCGACGCCAGCGCGGCGGCGTCGAGCCGCGAGAGCTCGCGCGTGGTCCGCTGCAGCCAGCGGGTGAGAGCGGCGAGGTACTCGAAGAGCTCGCGCTGCGGCGCGGCCTCCCCCAGCCGGCCCGGAGCGACGGGCGTTCCCTCCGCGAGACCGGTGCTCATCGGCCGTACACCGGGGCCGGCGGCGAGGCCTCGCCGAGGACCCCGAGCCAGCGATCGTAGATGCTCTGCCAGCGGCCGTCGCTGCGGATGCTCTCGAGCGAGGCGTTGACGAAGCGCACGAAGTCGGGGTCGTCGGCGGGCAGGCCGAGGCCGTAGGGCTCCGAGCTCAGGGCGTCGCCGACGACCTTCGCGTAAGGGTCCTGCGCCACGAAGCCCGCGAGGATCGTGTCGTCGCCCGCGATGGCGTCGACCTCTCCTGCCTGGAAGAGGGCGAGGCACTGCGAGTGCGTGGCGGCCTCGACGGCCTCGACCTCCGGGTAGTCGTTCTGCAGGCGGCTGAGCGTCGTGGTGCCGCTGGGCGCGCAGACCCTCTCGCCGTCGAGGTCGCCGATGCCCGTGATCGGGACTCCGTCGGGGTCGTCGGAGACGAGCACCTTGAGGCCGGCGTCGTAGTACTCGGACGAGAAGGCGATCGAGCTCCAGCGGTCGCAGGTCATCGTGAGGGTGCGGGCCACCATGTCGACCTGCGGGGCGCCGTCGCCGCCGGTGAGCGCGGGGAGGCGCTGAGCGGAGGTGATCACGACGTAGTCGATGGAGTCGCTGCCGAGGATCGCCCGGGCGACCTCGCGGGCGATGTCGACGTCGAAGCCCTCGATCGCCCCCGTGATCGGGTTGCGGGCGCTCATCAGGAGGGTGTCGGCCGAGACGCCGACGCGCAGGGTCCCGCGCCCGCGGATCTCCGCGAGCCTGGTGCTGTCGGTCACGCCGGTCGGCGCGTAGGAGGTGACCGCCGAGGGCGAGCAGTCCGCCGCGGCCGGAGCGGCGGGAGCGGTCGCGCTCGCCGTCGGAGTCGGGGTCGCCGCGGCGAGGGGCGTGCCGAGGTCGTCCGCCCCCGTCGTGCAGCCGGTGAGGGCGAGTGCCGCGGCGGTGGCCAGGGCGAGGGCGGCGGCGCGCAGGCGGTTCATCGGTACTCCTCCAGTCGCTGGGCTATGCCGCGCCAGGCGAACACGGCTCCGGCGAGACCGGCCGCCAGCAGGATCCACGAGACGAGGGTCGCGAACTCCGCACCTCTGTCGAGCGTGGTGGCGGCGGCCAGGGCCTTCTCCTGCACCACGTCGCGGGCGTCGTCGGAGAAGGTGGTGAAGAGGTCGTTCGGCGTGCCGTTCCCGGTGATCGTGGCGACGCGGACGGCCTGGTCCCAGTTCCCGGCGTCGTCCGCGGCGCGGATCTCCTCGTGGAACAACTGCCACTGCCCGAACTCGTCGACGAGCCGCGTCCTCGCCAGCTCGTCCTGCAGGTCGCCCGAGAGCTTCTCCCGGGCGGAGTCGACGGCCTGGGTGTAGCGCTCCTCGAGGGCGGCGCCGGAGCCGCGCTTGATCAGCGTGAAGCTCTCGAGCGACTTGGCGTCGCTCGCGGCGATGAGCGCGTTCGACACGGTGAGCGCCTCGCGGTAGGACTCGACCCGCGCCGTCCCCGCGTCCGCCGCGACCGATCCGTAGGCGAGCGCCCCGCCGACGCCGACGACCAGCAGGAGGGCGGTCCCCGTGGCGAGCGGGCGGTTGAGGTAGCGGTGCGTGCGGCGGGCGAGCCAGAGCTGCGCCGCCAGGAGGAGGACCAGCATCACGAGCGAGCCGATCATGAGCAGGACGCTCCAGCGGACGGCGTCGTAGGCGGCCGCGACCCGGTCGGCGCCGGAGTCGACGAGCCCGTCGAGGTCCTCGAGGATGCCGCCGTCTCCCGAGAGGGCCGTCGACGCCTGGTCGAGGTACGCCGAGGCGACGGGGAAGCCCTGCCGGTTGTTGGCTCGCGCCTGCTCGATCAGCCCGCTGTAGGTCGTGATGCTGCTGGCGACCCGGGCGAGGGCCCGGGTGTCCGCCGAGTCGGCTGCCGAGAGCCCGGCGATCGCGGAGGCGGCGCCGGTGAGGCTCGAGACGTACGACGCCCGCAGCTCGGTCGGCTCCAGTCCGCCGACGAGGAAGGTGTTGGCCGCGATCGCGTTGGCGTCCACCAGCAGCGTGCGGACGTTCTGCACGCCGAGCAGCTGCGCCGACTGCTCCCGGGCCGTGGTCGCGGCGCGCGCCTGCATCGCTCCTGCCTGCTGCGCGAACACGCCGAACAGCACGGCCGCCAGCGCCGTCAGGGCGAGCAGGAGGCGCAGGGTGGCCGGAGTGGTCGCGGTCGCGCGGGCCAGCAGCGACGGCTTCCGCTGCGCCGGCCGGTTGGCGACCTGGACGAGGGGCGGCTCGGGGATCCTCTGCGCGGGCGGCGCGGCGGGTGCGGTGCTCAACGGCTCTCCTCCTCGGGGTCGTCGGTGACGGGGACGGCCGTGCCGCTCGGGGCGGCGTCCGCCTGCCCGAAGGCCTCCTCAGAGCCGTCGACCGCGCCCTCGTCGTCGTCGCCGGCTCCGTCCGGGCTGCTCGAGGCTTCGGGGCTCTCCACCACGTCCTCGGGGAGCAGGATGCGCAGCTCGTCGAGCGTCGGCTCCTCCACGTCGCGGAGGCGCCAGGCGTGCCGGGCGATCGCCGCGTCGAGGACGTTGCGGACCCAGCGCCCGTTGCCGAACGCCTCCGTGCGCTGCTGCGCCGAGGCGAGGCCCGCGAACGCGGCGAGCGCCTCCTCCGTCGGCTCGAAGTCCGCGGAGGCGGCGAGGCGGCCGAAGATCGCCGAGAGCTCGTCGTCGGAGTAGTCGGCGAAGTCGATCGTGGTCGAGAAGCGGCTGGCGAGTCCCGGGTTCGTGTCGAGGAAGCCCTGCATCGGCCCGGAGTAGCCGGCGACGATCACGACGAGGTCGCCGCGGTGGTCCTCCATGTCCTTCACGAGGGTGGTGACCGCCTCCGCGCCGTACTGGTCGAGCGCGAGCGCGTAGGCCTCGTCGATGAAGAGGACGCCGCCGCGCGCGGAGGCGATCACCTCCGCGGTCTTCGTCGCGGTCTGCCCGAGGTAGCCGGCCACCAGCTCCGATCGGTCGACCTCGACGAGCACGCCCTTCGAGAGGATGCCGAGCGAGCGGTAGATCCGCGAGACCAGCCGCGCCACCGTCGTCTTGCCCGTGCCGGGGTTCCCCGTGAAGACGAGGTGGCGGGTGAGCGTGGGCGTGCTGAGTCCGGCGGCCTGGCGCAGGGTGTCGATCCGGAGCAGCTGCGTCTGCCGCTTGATCTCGCTCTTCACCCGGTCGAGGCCGATCAGCGCGTCGAGCTCGGCGAGCAGGTCGTCCATGGACTCCGGCGGGTCGAGCGGCTCCGGCTCGGAGGCGGGCTCCGCGGCGGGAGCGGCGGCGGGCGCCGGCTCGTCCTGCGGACCGTCGTGCTCGGTCCGGCGGAGGCGCTCGAGGATCTCGTCGACCCCGGGCACGCCGGCGGGCAGACCGGTCGGCAGGTCGGCGCTCGCGGCACCGTCCGGCGTCCGGCCGGTCGTGTGCGGTACTCCTCCGCTCGTCGTCGGAGCGGCGCCCCGGGCGCCCGGGACGGCGGAGAGCTGGGCCGCGGCGGTCGCGGAGGCGGAGGCGATGCCGCCGATGCCCGGGTCGCCGAGAGCGCTGGCCGCCGAGACGACCTCGGTCAGGGCGCGGGCGTAGGCCGAGGCGTGGTGCGAGCCCGCGCCGACCAGGGCGGCCAGCTGATCGGTCGGCCCCGACCGCCAGCGCCGGCCGCTCGAGGCGGCGGTGAAGAACGCCTCCAGACCGCCCGTCGCGCCGGTCGCGGCGAGCCAGTCCTGCCCGGCGCCGCGGATCGACTCGGCGACGGCGGCGGCCAGCCGCGCACCCTCGTCGCGGACGGCCGCGGCGTCGAGGCCGGCGGCCGTCCCCGCGAGCACGAGGGCGTCCAGCGCCGGGGCGAGCGCGGTCACGAGGCGCTCGGCGGGGTCAGCGAGCCGGATCCGGACGGCGCTCCCGGCTGCGGAGGCGCGTCGAGACCGCTCGGGGAGAGCGAGGACTCCGTGAACTTCTCGGCCAGGAACTGCCCGTGCGCGATCAGCGCCGAGGCGTCCTGCCGCGAGACGGCGTCCGAGATGCGGTCGAGCGTGCCTCCGAGGAGGTCGAGCTGGTCGCAGAGGATCATCAGCGAGGTCTTCCCCCTGTGCACGGCGCGGCGGTCGGCGAAGTCCCTCGGCAGGCGGAGGTAGCCCTCCACCGCCTCGGGGAGGTAGCTGGTCGCGGTCGCGACGACGGTGTGGCCCTGCCGGCTCATCCCGCCGAGGCGGTCGAGACGGGGCACCATCTCGCGGACCGTCTCGTCGATCCGCTGGATACGCGCCGCGACGATGCCGGGCACCCGGCCCTCCGTCCGCGTGCCGACCCGGTCGAGCGCCGCGAGGATGTCCTCGCTCGTCGGGACGCTCGGCAGAGCGGGCGCGGTCTCCTCCGGCGCCGCGGGGGCACCCGTGAACAGTCGGGAGAACCAGCCCATCGGCTAGCGGCCGAGATCGAGCGAGGACGTCGCGTCGATGTCCGAGTTGCTGCGGCGGGCCCGCTCGACGTACTCGCCGGCCTTCGCCGTCTCGGTCTGCAGGACTCCGACGGTCTGGGCCATGCTGTCGAGCGCCTTGATCTTGAAGTCCGAGATCGAGTCCATCGTCTGGTAGATGTTCGCGAACGCGGCCTGCAGCTGCGGCAGTCCGACCGTGGCCGAGGCTGCCTGCGACTGGATCGAGGCCGACTGGTCGGCGAGCATGCGCGAGGTGGCCTCGATCATGTTGGACGTCGTGGTGTTCAGCGCCGTGATCTGATCGAGCACGAGGCGCTGGTTGGCGAGCGCCTGCGCCACGATGACCGCCGTCCGCAGCGCCGAGACGGTCGTGGTCGTCGCCCGGTCGACGCCCTTGATCAGCTCGACGTTGTTCTTGATGACGACGTCGATCGCGAGGTAGCCCTGGATCGACACGGCCAGCTGGGTCAGCAGGTCCTGGTGCTTCTGGCGCGCGTAGAAGAGGACGTCCTCGCGCAGCGCCTTCGCCCGCTCCGGATCGGTCGCGTCGAGCTCGGCGATCTTCGCCGAGAGCTTCACGTCGAGCCGCTCGGCGACGTAGATGTACTCGTTGAGACGGGTCATCGTCTCCCAGAGGTTCTGCTTCTCGAGATTCAGGGCCGCGTTGTCCTTCCGCAGCTCGTCCTGCCCGTCGTACAGGGCCTGGATGATCGCGTTCAGGTGCGACTGGGCGCTCTCGTAGCGGCGGAAGTAGTCGGTGATCTTGTTGCCGAACGGGATGAAGCCCAGGATCTTCTTCTGCAGGTTGTCCTCGGACGGGTCCAGATCCTCCACCGTGCGGCGCAGCTCGAGCAGCGTCTTGCCGATGGTCGACCCCTCGGAGAGCCCGCCCTCCTGGAGGGCGCGCACCGGCGTGCTCAGCAGCCGGTTCGACGAATCGGCGGCCGAGCGGATGTCCGCGTCGCCCATCGTGCGGATGTCGTTGGCCCGCGTCGCGAACTCGGGACTGCGGGACTCCGTCGCCAGGAGCGTGTCGAGGTAGCCGTCGACCTTCGCCTCGAGGCCGGGCAGTGCGGCTTCCGGCACCTTCGGCGCGATCGACGGCGCCGAGGTGGTCGGCACCGCTGCCACCGGCTCCGGAGGCGTGAGCGAGAGGGCGTTCTGGACGGGCGGCTGCAGGGCCTCGGTCATCGGGATCCTCACCGTTCCTGGCGCTCGGCGCCGACTGGGATGAACGTCCGCCCAGCATATCCCGGGCCCTCCCGCGGGATCCCCGCGAGCCGCCTCGTCCGAGGACTCGACGCGATCGGGCGGCTGTGGAGGAGCGTCCGCCGCCGGTCAGACCGCCTTCGGGCGCCTCCGCAGCGTCGCCACCGCGACTCCGGCCAGGGCGAGCGCGCCTCCGAGCAGCGCGGCGAGCGGCGGGGTCTCGCCCAGGACGAGCCAGGACAGCAGCACGACCACCGCGGGCACCGCGTAGGTGGACGCCGCGGTGCGACCCGCGCTGGAGCGCGCGAGGACGTACCCCCACGTCGTGAAGGCGACGGCCGTCGGGAAGATCCCGAGGTAGACCACGGCCAGGATCGAGGAGAGCGGAGCGGCGGCGAGCGCCTCGACGAGCTCCGGTGCGAAGGGCAGGCACGCGACCGTGCCGGCGAGGCAGCCGAGCCAGGTCATCGTCGGCGCGTCGATCCGGCCCAGCAGGCGCTTCTGGAGGGTCGCCGCGCTGCCGTAGACGACGGCGGCCACCAGGCCGAGGGCGACGCCGATCACGTCGAACTGCCCGGTGGAGGTGGAGAACGCGATCACCGCGACGCCGGTCAGCGCCACGAGCATCCCGGCGAGGAGACGGCGGGGGAATCCCTCCCCCAGCAGCAGCCCGGCGAGCACGGCGGTGATCATCGGCGCGATGTTCACCAGCAGCGCCGCCGTCCCCGCGTCGACATGCCGCTCCGCAGCGTTCAACGCCAGGTTGTAGACCCCGAACCAGGCGACCCCCCAGCCCAGCACGAGCAGGAGGAGGCGCCCGCGCGGGACCGCCGTGCGCGGATCCGGAGCCGCCTCCGAGCGGCGCCTCCGGGCGGTGAGGACGACGCGCACCACCGTGAGCGCGAGCGACCCCACCACGATGCGGCCGAGGGTCAGCGCGCCCGGGCCGAAGTCCTCCGTCGTGGCGCGGATGCCGACGAAGGCCGACGCCCAGAGCAGGACGGTGACCGCGATCGCGCCCCACAGCAGGAGGGCGTCCCTCGTGGAGGGCGGGGCGGAGGAGGAGACGTCGGTCATGAGGCCATCGTGGCGCTGCCGGGGATTCAGCACCAGTTCCGTTCACTGTCGGATCGTTCAGCCGGACTGTACGGTCGTCCCATGCTCGACGTGCACCGGCTCCGCATCCTCCGCTCCGTCGTCGCCTCCGGCTCGATCGCGGGAGCCGCCTCCGGCCTCGGCTACACGCCGTCCGCCGTCAGCCAGCACCTCTCCGCTCTGCAGCGCGAGACCGGACTGACCCTGCTGGAGCGGGTGGGCCGCGGCGTCCGCCCGACCCCCGCCGGACGCGCCCTCGCCGCCCAGGCGGACCGCGTCCTCGAGCGCCTCGCCGAAGCGGAGGCCGTGGTGGACGAGCTGCGCGACGGCCGCTCCGGCCGCCTCTCGGTGACGTACTTCGCCTCCGTCGGCAGCGCCTGGATGCCGGAGGTCGCCCGCCGGCTGACCGCCGCGTTCCCCGGCCTCGCCCTCGATCTGCGCCTGGGAGAGGAGCTCGACGACGACCTCGGAGCGCGCCCCGACGTGCAGCTCCTCGTCGCCTCCTCCGAGCCGACCGCCCCCGGATTCACGGCGCACCACCTCCTCGACGACCCCTACCTCGTCGTCCTGCCCGACGGTCATCCGCTCGCCTCCCGGAGCGAGATCGACCTCGCCGAGCTCGCGAACGAGCGCTGGGTCGACAACGACCTGCCCACCGGCTGGTGCCGCCGGAACGTCGTGGAGGCCTGCGCCGCCGCCGGGTTCGCGCCGCCCTTCCACGTCCAGGCCAACGATCACATCACCGCCGCCGCGTTCGTCGCCGCGGGCATGGGCGTGACGGTCCTGCCGGAGCTCGCGGCCCACCGCCTGCCGGACGGCGTCCGCGCCGTGCCCGTCGTCCGTCCCCGGCCCGTCCGCTCCCTCGAGGCCGTCGTGCGCAACTCCGCCGCCTCCTCCGCACCGGTGGCCCTGGTGCTGGAGACACTGAAGGCACTCGTCGCACGCCGTTGAGCGCGCCTGCACGGGCGAGCTCGCAGCACACCGGAGCACGATGGGCCCGTGAGCTCCGTCGAACCCGTCACCCGTTCCGCGCCCGCGCTCGGCGGACCGCGCATCCTGAAGCAGCGCTGGACCGAGGCGACGTTCCTGCACTGGCGGGTCGACCCCGCCCTGGTGGCGCCCCACCTCCCGGCCGGGACGAGGCCCGACGAGCACGACGGTTCCTCCTGGGTGGGCCTGATCCCGTTCCGGCTCTCGCGGACGGCCTTCCTCGGCGGCCCGCGGGTGCCCTGGCTCGGCACCTTCCCCGAGGTGAACGTCCGGCTCTACTCCGTCGACGAGCAGGGACGACGCGGAGTCGTGTTCGTCTCGCTCGACGCCTCCCACCTCCTTCCCGTGCTCACCGCGCAGGCGGTGTTCGGGCTCCCCTACCGCTGGGCCCGGATGAGCATCGAGCACCGCCACGGCGCGGTGATCTACGACACGATCCGGCACTCGGACTCGGCCGCCCGCTCCCGGATCGTCGTCCGCCCGGGCGAGCCGGTCGACGAGGACCCGCTCGGCTCGTTCCTCACCGCACGCTGGGCCTACCACGAGCGCCACCTGGGCTCCACCTGGTACGGCCGCAACCTGCACCGGCCGTGGCCGCTGCGACGCGCGGAGCTGCTCGCGCTCGACGACGGGCTGCTCGACGCCGCGGGCTTCCCCGGGCTGGCGACGCGCGCGCCGGACTCGGTGCTGTACTCGGCCGGAGTGGAGACCGTGTTCACGGTGCCGCGGAAGGTGTGAGGGGGGCGGGAACGCTCCTCCACAGGCGGCTCTTCGCGATGCTGTCCGATGGAACGGCGCTCCCGAGGCCCACGGCGAGACGTCGTCCGGTGAGATCAGGGCATGAAGGAATCGGCGACAGTAGACGACGCGCTCACGGAGGCGCTCGCGCTCGCCGGCTCACGGCACGCTGAGCGGTCCGCCGTCGAGGCATCCCGGTACCGGGCAGTCGAGGAGGCACGCCGCCTCGCGATGGCGGCACCGGCGGCGCTCATCGGCGAGCACGTCCAGGTGCAGGTGGATCGGGCGGAGGCGGCGCACCGGGCGCTGATCGCGGAGCTCGCGACGGGACTCCGGGTCTCGGAGGCGCACGCCTCTGCACTGGTCGACGAGGCACGCCTGCTGGTGAACGACCTCCCGGCGACGTTGCGCGCACTCGCGGACGGAGCGCTCTCCTCCGAGCACGCGCGACTCGTGGTGCGAGGAGCGCTCGACGTCCCCGCCGAGGTCCGTGGGCGCTTCGACGAGGAGGCCGCGACGATCGCGGTCGCCTGCACGCCGCCCCAGCTGCGACGCGCCCTCCGGTCGCTCCGGGAACGGCTGCACCCGCAGACGCTCAGCGAACGTCATCGGGACTGCGCCCGTCGTCGCGCGCTCTGGGTGGAGGGCCTCGACGACGGGATGGCGATCCTGCACCTCTACACCGCAGCTCCCGATGTGCTCGGCGCGATGGACAGGATCGACCGGGCCGCCCGCTCCCTCGCGGATCTGCCGGACGAGGAGCGGACGCTGGGCCAGCTCCGCGCGGACATCGCCGCTGCGCTGCTGGTCGACGGGGAGACATCGGCCGAGGGAGACGGCACGTCGATGCCGGCGGGAGTGCGCGCCGAAGTCGCGGTGACCGTGCCTGCACTGACCCTCCTCGGGCGGTCCGACCAGCCCGCCGTCCTCGACGGATACGGACCCGTCGATCCGGAGACCGCGCGGCGTCTCACAGCAGGTGCTCCCTCGTTCATGCGGCTGCTCACCCATCCGGAGAGCGGAGCGGTCCTCTCCGTCGGACGCGACTCCTACCGAGTGCCGGCGGACCTGCGTCGCCACCTCCAGCACCGCGACGGGACCTGCCGGTTCCCGGGATGCACCCGTAGCACCCGCCACGCGGACGTCGACCACACGAACGACTGGCAGCACGGAGGCACCACGTCGGCCGACAACCTCGCGCACCTCTGCCGACACCACCACCGGCTCCGCCACACCACGGGGTGGACCCACCGGCAGGAGCCGGACGGCACGCTGCACTGGACGAGCCCGACGGGACGGCAGCATGTCACCCGGCCCTGGGAGCCGGGGGACAGGGCGGAGGGCGGACACGGTCCGAGCGGAGACCGCGGGCCGTGACACGGGCAGGTCGGGTGGTCGAGACAGGCAGGTCAAGGGGCGGGCCCGCTTCGGCGCGCCCGCGTAGCGTGGACGCACGGGCCGATCGGCGTGGAAGCGACAAGAGGGGCAGCGACATGGCAGGAACGAAGGACAGGAAAGACGCGACGACGGGGACCTCGGCGGTGCTCTTCGACATCGACGGGACCCTCGCCGACACGAACGTCCTCCACGTCGAGGCGTGGTCGCGCGCCTTCTGGCAGGCCGACCTCGTCGTGCCCGCCTGGCGCATCCAACGAGCGATCGGCGCAGACTCGTCGGAGCTGCTCGACATGCTCCTCGAGGACGACGTGAAGGAGGAGCAGCGCGCACTGGTGAAGTCGCTGCACACCAAGAACTACGCCGAGACGACAGCACGCATCGTTCCACTCCCGGGAGCTCGCGAGCTCATCGCGACGCTCGTCGGTCGAGGCGTCCACGTCGTCCTCGCCACCTCGGCACCGCAGAACGAGCTGGACGTGCTTCTCGACATCCTCGACTTCGGCGGCTCCGTCCACGCTGTCACCAGCGGCGCCGACGTCTCCACCGCCAAGCCAGCACCCGACCTGATCTCGATCGCGCTCGACCGCGCGGGCGTCTCCGTCGACCGCGCCATCATGGTCGGCGACGCGACCTGGGACGTCCTGGCCGCCGAGCGCGCGGGCCTGGCAACAGTCGGGGTCCTCTCCGGCGGAACCTCGGAGCACGAACTCCGCGAGGCCGGAGCCGTCGCCGTCTACGAGGACGCGGCGGCCGTCCTCACCGGTCTCGGTGAAGGGCCCCTCGCGAGCCTCCTGAACTGACCGACCGCCACCCCAGGAGGCTCACGAGCCTCAGTCGCGGGGTCGCCGTCGCAGCACGAGGAGCGTCACTCCGATGGCGGCGGCGACCGCGGCGAGAGCGCCGCCGATCCACAGGACGTCCCCGAGGAGTGCCGGGTCCGATCCGGACGTCGCCTGCGCCTCGTCGGCGGACTCGGCCTGTCCTCCTGAGACCGCGACGGTGCCGTTGCAGTCCGGGACCGAGCCCGACCCCTCGGCGAGCGCGGTCCCGTCGGCCGGCGCCCAGTCGAACGCGTACTGGCCCGACACGGGGTGCCCGTCGGTGGACACGACCTGCCAGGTCACCTCGTACTCCCCCGCTGCGCCGAGCTCGAGCGGCATCGACGCTTCCGGCCCGACGACGCTGACGCAGCCGTCGCCGTAGTAGAGCCCGTCCGGCCCGACGACGCGCAGAGCCGCCGCCGTTCCGTCCGTCCCGAGGACGAGCAGGTCGTCGTTCGTCGTCAGCACCAGCGTTTCCGGCTGCTCCGTCACCGTCGAGTCCGCAGCGGGAGTCGTCGAGACGAGGTAGTTGTGCGCGCTGGCGGGCGCCGCCACCGCGATCGAGCCGAGCAGCCCGATCGCGGTCGCGGCGACGAGGGCCTTCCGACGGGTCACGCCGACGCCTGGGGTCCGCGACGGCGGGAGGCGAGCCCGACGGCCACGCCGACCGCGCCGACGACGAGCCCGCCGACTCCGAGGATGCGGGCGAGCACGTCGTCGCCGCTCGTGGCCGTCGTCGCCGAGGCGGTGGTCGCGACCGCGTCGTCACCGTCGCCGTCGTCGTCGTGTCCGCCCCCGTGGCCGGAACCCGCTTCCGCCGCGGTCACCGCGACGGTGGGAGCGGGCAGCTCGGGCTCGTCCTGGCCGTCGACGGTCGGCTGGTCCCAGGCGGTGCTGCCGGTCTCGCACGTCTGCAGCACGGGGAACTCCAGCGTGGAGCCCGCCGCGTCCTCGGGGAGCTGAAGCTGGAGGGCGACGGTGTCGCGGTAGCCGTCGGCGAGGGGCGTCTTCGCCGTGTAGACCACGTCCGAGACCCGCTTGGTCGCGGTGTTCCCGTGGGAGTCGGTGACCGGGTCGGCGATCGCGACCTCGTTCTTCACGACGTCCCAGTTCGGGTTGATCGTCGGGCTGACCGAGTTGATGCCGTCGGGCATCGTGATCGTGAGTCCCGTCGTCGGCGAGCCCTCGCAGCCGTGGGCCAGCGAGAACGTCACCACCGTGTACGAGCCGGCGGCGGTGCTGCTCGCCGCCGCAGTCACGTGGGCGCTGGCCGCCGTGGGCGCGGCGACAGCGAGCGCGATCGATCCGACGGCGACGAGTGCGCCGCTGCCGACAAGGCGGAGCCGCAAGAAGGAAGAAGAAGAAGAAGAACGGGTCATGACGGTCGTGTCCTCGGGGGAGATCCGGCGCGGGGCCGGGAGTTCTGGACGCAGCGCGGGTCCGCGGTGCGTGCGGGGCGCCGACCGGAGCCGCTCCCGCACGGGAGGGGCGTCAGGCGGCGCGGAGGACCTGCAGCGGCGGCCCGCGGTGCCGGAGGATCGAGAGGACCGCGTCGAGGGATCGAGGCGCCCGCGGCTCGGGGGTGCCCGTCATCGAGACGCCGGGGGCCGACGGGAGCGCGACCGCGGACGCGCGGGCGACGATCCCCACGACGACGCGCTGGAGGCTTTCTCCCAGCGTCCAGAAGAGGCGCTCGCCGTACCGGAACGCCGCGATCGTGAAGGCAGCCGCAGCAAGGTGGGCGACGAGCATCACCGGAGCGTGAGCCGCGTGTCCGCCTCCGCCGGCGATCAGCTCGATGGTCGACCCGTCGTGGAAGTGCGCGCCGGTGCCCGTCGTCCCGACCACGCTCACCTCCCCACCGCTGCCCGTGATGAGGAAGAGGCCGTGGTACGCGATCTGGCTGAGGAGCACGGAGAGCGTCAGCCGGGGAAGGGACAGACGGCGCCCCGAGAGGAGGACGCAGACGACGACGGCGAACGCCGCGGCGAGGGCGAGCACGGCAGGAGCTGGGGTCTCGGCGCCCGCGAGCGTGTGGGAGGCGGCGGCCGTGGCGGTCGCGGCGAGAGCGGCGGCGACGCCGCGAGCCACTCGTGCACCTCGGGTCTGCACTCGCCCGTCCTCTCGTCGTCGCGTCGACGCGTGCGCGCCACGTCTCCAGGGTAATCGACGCGGCGGAGCAGCTCCCCGCCGTCCCCGTTCCCTGCCGTTACGAAGCCGTTACCTAGATCACCGAAAGAAATCCAAACCCCCGCAGGGAGGGCTCCGAACACATGTCAACGGCCGCGAAACGGTCCACACAGAACAGGTCCTCCGCATCACGTGGGGGCCGTCTCACGAAGGAGTTATCCCATGCGATCCACCAAGCGTTCCGCCCTCGCCGCATTCGCCCTGCTGGGCACCGCCGCCCTCGGCCTCACCGCCTGCTCGAGCGGAAGCGGCTCGACCACCGCCGCCAGCGACGCGGCGACCGAGATGTCGACCCCGATGGCCACCTCGTCGGCCTCCGCCTCCTCGACCCCCATGGCGACCATGGACCCGGCCGCGAACCTCGTCGGTCCCGGCTGTGCCGCCTACGCCGAGCAGGTCCCGGACGGCGCCGGCTCGGTCGAGGGCATGTCGCTCGACCCCGTCGCGACCGCCGCGTCGAACAACCCGCTGCTCACCACCCTGACCGCTGCGGTCTCCGGTGGCCTCAACCCCGACGTCAACCTCGTCGACACGCTGAACAGCGGCGAGTTCACCGTCTTCGCCCCGGTCGACGACGCGTTCGCCAAGCTCGACGCCGCGACCGTCGACTCCCTCAAGACCCCCGAGGGCGCCGCCACGCTGTCCTCGATCCTGACCTACCACGTCGTCCCCGGCCAGATCGCCCCTGACGCGATCGCCGGCGACCACGCCACCGTCCAGGGTGGCAACCTCACCGTCACCGGTTCCGGCGACGACCTGAAGGTCAACGACGCGTCCGTCATCTGCGGTGGCGTCCAGACCGCCAACGCGACCGTCTACCTCATCGACACCGTGCTGACCCCCCCGGCCAGCTAATTCCCCTCACCGGCTCCGGCCGGTGAACACGCCGAAGGGCGGGCACCTCGCGGTGTCCGCCCTTCGGCGTTCGTGCGTGCAGAAGCCCTCCGCGAAGCCGGGCACTGCAGAGTCGTCCAGCACAGAGTCGTCCAGCACAGAGTCGTCCAGCACAGAGTCGCGCAACGCAGCGCCGCCCCACGGGAATCCGTACAGCGCGGAGCCCTGCGCAGTGCGGAGTCGGAGGGTCACCACGATCCGGCACTCGCCGTCACGCCGCACCACAGCACCCACCACGAAAGACGACGAGGTGCGGACCCCGATGCAGGGGTCCGCGCCTCGTCGTCGTGCGGTCGGCGGCTACTCGGCCGGGGCGCTGATCTCGCGCAGGACGCGGTCGCCGGGGCGGGCCTCGATCATCTCGGCCTCGATCTCGGCACGGTCGAGCAGCTCCTCCATGCGGCGGCGGCGGTTGCGCGTGATGAGCGTCACGACCGTGCCCGTCTTGCCCGCGCGGCCGGTGCGGCCGGAGCGGTGGAGGTACGTCTTGTACTCGTCGGGAGCGTCCGCCTGGATCACCAGGTCGATGTCGTCGACGTGGATGCCGCGCGCGGCCACATCGGTCGCGACCAGCACGTCCACGCGTCCGCTGGTGAGCAGTGCGAGGTTGCGGGTGCGGCGCGACTGGTTGAGGTCGCCGTGGAGGCTCGTCGCGGGGATGTCCGCGTGGTCGAGCTGCTCCGCGAGCTGCTCCGCGAACGCGCGGGTCCGGGCGAAGATCAGCGTCTTGCCCTGGCGGGCGGCGAGCTGCTCGATGATCTCGGCCTTGTCGCGGTGCTCGATCAGGAGCACGCGGTGGTCGATGGTCGAGGACGCCTGGTCCTCGCCGGCGACCTCGTGGACGCTCGGCTCGACCAGGAACTCGTCCACGAGCGTCGCGACGCCCTTGTCGAGCGTGGCCGAGAACAGCAGCCGCTGGCCGCCGTCGGCGGTCTGGCGGAGGATGCGCTGCACGGGCTCGAGGAAGCCGAGGTCGCACATGTGGTCGGCCTCGTCGAGCACCGTGATGGTGATGTTCGAGAGGTCGAGGCGGCCCTGCTCGACGAGGTCCTCGAGGCGGCCCGGCGTCGCGATGACGATGTCGACTCCGCGCTGGAGGGCTCCGACCTGCTTGTACTGGGGGACGCCGCCGTAGATGGTCGTCGTGAACAGGCCGACGGAGCGGGCGATCGGCTGGATCGTCCGGTCGATCTGCATGGCGAGCTCGCGGGTCGGCGCGAGGATGAGCGCCCGCGGAGCGCGGCCCGGCTTGCGGCCCTTCGCTCCGTTGTTCTCCATCAGCCGCTCGACGACGGGGGCGCCGAAGGCGATGGTCTTGCCGGAGCCGGTCTTGCCGCGTCCGAGGACGTCCTTGCCGGCGAGCACCTCGGGGATGGTCGCGGCCTGGATCGGGAACGGCGCGGCCGCTCCGAGCTCGGTCAGCATCCGGACGATGTTCCCTCCCAGGCCGAGGTCGCCGAAGGTGACGCCCTCGACGTCGACGGCGAGCGTGGCCGTCGCCTCGAGGCGCTCGAGCACGACGTCGTCGGCCTGGTGCGGCGCACGGGCGTCGCGGCTGGGGTAGAAGTCCGAGCCGGAGTCGCGGCGCGAGGGCCGGGAGTCGCGGTCGAACGAGCGGGTCGGGCGGTCGCCGCGGTCGTGGCCGCGCGAGGGACGCGCGTCCCGGTCGAAGGAGCGGGCCGGACGGTCGCTGCGGTCGAACGAGCGGGCGGGACGCTCGGTGCGGTCGTAGCCGCGCGAGGGGCGCTCGTCGCGGTCGCCGGTGCGGGCGGGACGGTCGTCGCGTCCGTAGGAGCGGGCCGGACGATCGTCGCGGTCGTTCGAGCGGGCCGGACGCGCATCGCGGTCGAAGGAACGGGCCGGGCGGTCGCTCCGGTCGAAGGAACGCGCAGGACGGTCGTCGCGTCCGTAGGAGCGGGCCGGACGATCGTCGCGATCGTTCGAGCGGGCCGGACGCGCGTCACGGTCGAAGGAACGGGCCGGACGGTCGCTCCGGTCGAAGGAACGCGCAGGACGCTTATCGCGCCCGTAGGAACGCGCCGGACGATCGTCGCGGTCGTTCGAGCGGGCCGGACGCGCATCGCGGTCGAAGGAACGGGCCGGACGATCACTGCGGTCGAAGGAACGCGCCGGACGCTCATCGCGATCGTTCGAGCGGGCCGGGCGTGCGTCGCGGTCGTACCCGCGGGCCGGACGCTCGTCACGGTCGTTCGAGCGGGCCGGACGCGCGACGCGGTCGTAGCCGCGCGAGGGCCGCTCGTCGCGGTCGTTCCCGCGAGAGGGCCGATCGGCGCGCTCGGTGGCCCGCTCGGCGCGCTCGTCGGCGTTCCAGCGCGCCTTCTTGGGGGCGTTCTCGTCGACGGCGCGGAAGCCGCGGTGGCCCTCGCTGCGCGAGCCCGGCTTGGCGCCGGGGAAGCGCGAGCGGCCGCCGAGCTGGGACTTGCCGCTCGAGGCGCCGAAGCGGTTGGGCTCGAAGTTCTTGGCCGGACGTCCGCCGGCGGGCTTCTTGTTCTTGGGCATGGCAGTTCTTCCTGGGTTCAGGTCGTGCGCGAGGAGGCGACGCCGGAGGAGCCCCGTCGTGAGGGGCGTCCGTGCGCTGGACTGCTGCGGGGCAGCAGGGGGAGAACCCGGGCGAGTCATTGACCGGGGCCGATTCACACATGTGATTCGTCTCACGACGACTGTCGGAGACTCGGCCCACTTGACTAACAAACCCATCCGCACGAGAACGCACGGTGTCAAGAGCCGACCGAGCGAGTCTACACGCGGCCCCGGAGCCTGGCTAGGGCGGGGAGACGTGCGGCCAGGAGCCGCTCAGGTCGGGAGCCGCGAAGCCTAGGAGCCGCGAAGCCCGGGAGTCGCGCACCTCCGCAACCGGTCCCCCGCGGAGTCGCCCCGCATACAGCCCCCCGGCCCCGAGCCGCAGCACGATCGACGCGCGCCCGCGCGCAACGACCGCCCGTCCGCTACTGCGACGCCCGCCGAGCCCGGTACGCGGCCACGTTCGCGCGATTGCCGCAGTTGCCCGTGTCGCAGTAGCGCTTCGAGCGGTTGCGGGAGAAGTCCACGAGCACCGCCTCGCAGTCCTCCGCCGCGCAGACGCGGATCCGCTCGCGCTCGTCGCCGCGGATCACGTCGACGAACGCCATGGCGGCCTCGACCAGGATGCGGGTGGCGAGCGGGCTCTCGTCGCGCGTCGCGTGGAGGTGCCAGCCGTAGGGTCCGTGCCGGACCAGCTGCGGGAGCGCGCGGCCGGAGTCGAGCATCCCGTTGACGACGGGGACGAGGTCCTCCTCGGCCCGCGTGAGCCAGAGGGTGCGGAGGGAGGAGCGGATCGCCCGCACGGCCTCCAGCTCCTCGGCCGATCCGTCGCGGCTGCCCGTGTACCGGTTCTCGAGGAGGAAGTCGTCCAGCTGCTCGATCGTCGCCATATCGTCTTCGCCGGACGGCGACAGCTCGGGGAGCGTGTTGACGAGGGTTGCGGTGGAGGTGAGCGACGCCTCGACGTCATAGGCGAACACCATGTTGACTCCTGACAGTGCGGCTCAGTAGTGTGCGATCAGCTCGCTGTCACGAGTGTAATCCTTTTGACTCCTGAAGGAGCCGGCCATGACCGCCGAGAGCACTGCTGCCGTCACCCTCCCCGCCGCGAGCGCGCCCGCGCCTGCACGGCGCCTCGGCTCCGGCCTCGTCGCGGCGCTGGCCGCGTCGGCGGCGTTCGGTCTGGGCGGGCCGTTCGTGAAGCCGCTCCTCGAGGCGGGCTGGACGCCGGCGTCCGCGGTCCTCTGGCGGGCGGGCGGCGCGGCCCTGATCCTCGCGATCCCGGCGATCCTGTCCCTCCGCGGCCGCTGGCCCGTGCTCCGCCGCAACCTCGGCACGATCGCCCTCTACGGAGTCTTCGCCGTGATCGCCGCGCAGCTCTGCTTCTACAGCGCGATCGAGCACATGTCGGTCGGCGTCGCCCTGCTGATCGAGTACCTCGCGCCGGTGTTCCTCGTCCTCTTCGCCTGGGCGCGCACGCGCCGGCACCCCGGCCGCTTCACCCTCGCCGGCTCCGCGCTCGCGCTCGGCGGCCTGGTGCTCGTGCTCGACCTGTCCGGCGAGTCGACCCCCGAGCTGGTCGGCATCGCCTGGGCGCTGACCGCCTCGCTCGGCCTGTGCGTCTACTACGTCATCGCCGGCCGGGTGGATCCGGAGCTGCCGCCGATCGCGCTCACGGCGGGGGCGATGACGGTCGGCACCGCGATCCTGCTGGCACTCGGGGCGCTCGGCGTCACACCGCTGCGCGCGACCTTCGGAGAGGTGGTCTTCGTCGGAGCGGAGGTCAGCTGGCTCCTCCCCGCGGGCGTGATCCTCGGCATGTCGACGGTGCTGGCGTATCTGCTCGGGATCGAGGGCGGACGCCGTCTCGGCACGCGGATCGCCTCCTTCGTCGGGCTGACGGAGGTGCTGTTCTCGATCGCGGCCGCGTGGCTGATCCTCGGCGAGCTGCCCGCGCCGATCCAGTTCGGCGGCGGCGCGCTGATCCTCGCGGGGGTCGTCCTGGTCCGGCTGCAGCGCGAGCCCGGCACCCCCTGATCGCGGGGGTGCCGCATCCGGGGCGCCGGGCACCCCGTACGCTGATCGCACTTATGCGCGAGCCCACCCGATCCCCGCGACGCGTCGCCGCGGTCCTGGCCGCCCTCGCACTCCTCCTCTCGGGCTGCGCGAGCACCACTCCCGTCTCGGAGCCGGTGGCGCAGGCGCTCGGAGCGGCACCCGCACCCGACTGGTCCGGCGTGAGCGTGACGGCCGACGTCGTCTACGACGCGAGCACCGGGCAGAGCGTCGACGTCTGCTCCTCCCCTGCCCCGTCGGCGGAGCCGCGGCCCGCCGTCCTCGTCGTGCACGGCGGCAGCTGGGCCCGTGGAGGCAAGGCCGACGCGAACTGGCGCCCGATCTGCCAGTGGCTCGGATCGGAGGGATTCGTCGCCGTCTCGGTCGACTACCGCCTCGCGCCCGCCGCCGTGTTCCCCGCGCAGCTCGACGATGTGACGGCCGCCCTCGACTGGCTGCTCGAGCCGGAGCAGACCGCGCGCTTCGGCATCGATCCGGAGCAGGTGGCGGCCTTCGGCGGCTCGGCCGGCGGCAACCTCGCCTCTCTGATCGGCACGCTGCCGGCGACCTCGTCGCGCCTGGCCGCCGTGGTCGACCTGAGCGGCCCCTCCGATCTCAGCGCCGCCGGCCTCGCCGACGACGAACCGGTGGTCGGAGTCGCGGCCGCCGTGCGCAGCTACCTCGACTGCGCGGACCTCGCCTCCTGCCCCGCTGCGACCGCCGCCTCGCCCCTCGCGCAGGTGGACGGCTCCGAGCCGCCGTTCCTCATCGCGCACGCGGCGCACGAGCGGGTCGCGCTCAGCCAGTCGACCCGCTTCGCGGAGGCGCTGCGCGGAGCGGGCTCGAGCGTCGACCTCCTCGTCCTCCCCGGCTCGCTGCACTCGATCGCGCTCCTCGACGACGCTCTGCGTGCTCGGGTCGTCGAGTTCCTCCGCGCCCACCTGGGCTCGTGAGCGGAGTCGTCGTCCGCCTCGAGGACGCAGCCGCAGCGGAGGGCCTCCTCGCCGCGGTCCCACCCCCGCACGCCCGCGTCCTGATCGCCCGGATCGACGGGGCGGCGGCCGGCGTGCTGGTGCTCGCTCCCGGCCCGGACGACTTCGCCGAGGTGCTGGAGCTCGTGGTCGCCTCCGTCCACCGGCGCACGGGAGTCGCCCGACGGCTCGTCGCGGCGGCGGAGTCGTGGGCGCGGGTGCAGCGGATTCGCACGCTGCGCCTGGCCGCCGCTCCGGAGCTCGCCCCAGCGGCCGGGGCGCTCGGCTTCACGGCGATCGACGGCTTCGGAGCCCACGTCGGCGACGACGCGGTGCTCTGCTTCGCGCGTCCGGTCTGAGCAGCGCCCGCTCCGAGGCGTGCCCGGTCCGAGGAGCCCGGCCCGAGGGCCCGTCCGGTCGGAGGCCGACACGGCAGGACGCCCGCTCCGATCCGAGTGCCGCTCCCGGGAGGCGGCCCCGCCCTCGTCCGGCGCGCACCCCCGCCGTCAGTCGATCGAGCAGCCCTGCTCGTCCGACAGCGCCCGCTGGATCCGGGCGCGGTGCTCGTCCGACATCGGCGGCAGCGCGTCGGGCGCGAACCAGCCGACCTCGGTCGACTCGTCGTCCGCGACGTGGGCCTCCCCCGAGATCCAGCGGCAGCGCACCACGTGGTCGAGGTATTGCGAGCGGTCCCCGTTGGGGTACTGCATCGGCGGGAGGGTGTGCACCTGCACGAGGCGCTCGACCTCGATTTCGACGCCCGCCTCCTCCTGCGCCTCGCGGCGGGCGGTCCCGGCGACGGTCTCGCCCGGGTCGATGATCCCGGTGACGGCCGTCCAGGCGCCGGTGTCGGCGCGCCGGACGAGCAGGACCTCGAGCGCCGGCTCCTCGCGGAGGATCACCGCGGTCACGCCGGTGAGCCAGAGCAGCTCGGTCCCGATCCGCTCGCGCAGCCGCAGCACGAAGTCGGGAGTCGCCATCAGTGCTCTTCGGGTCGGAAGTCGAATGCGACGATGCCGGCCGTGTCGACGAACGGCCCGACGAACTCCTTGAACGCGTCGTGCGCCGGATCCCAGTGCGCGGGGTCCTCGACGGCCGGCCGGCCCAGGTAGTAGTGCAGGTCGCCCTCGGAGGAGAAGGTCAGCAGGAACGCGCGGTCGAAGCCCTCGCCCGCGCCCTCGATGCTCAGCTGCGGCCCGGTCTCGATCGACTCGATGTAGGGCCGTCCGTCGCGGACGCACTCGTCGGCCAGGGCGAGGAAGCGGCGGGTGACCTCGTCCGCCTCGGCGACCAGCGCCGTCGGGCGGAAGCGGATCAGGACGAGGTGCCGGAGTGTGCCCGGGCGGAAGTCGCGGGCGACGAAGCGCTCCGGACCGATCTCGTCGAGGACCGCGGTGGCGCGCTCCGGGCCGCTGCGCCAGCGCGAGCCGACCGTCTCGGCCGCATCCCTGATGTCCGTCATGCCGACGCCTTCCCGGCGCGGGCGGCACGCCGCCGCTCACGATACCCCTCGACCAGGTTGTAGACGACGGGCAGGACCACGAGGGTCAGCACCGTCGAGGACACCAGGCCGCCGATCACGACGATCGCCAGCGGCTGCGAGATGAAGCCGCCGTGGCCCGTGATCCCCAGCGCCATCGGCAGCAGGGCGAAGATCGTCGCGAGGGCGGTCATCAGGATGGGCCGGAGCCGCCGCTCGGTGCCGTGCAGCAGCGCCTCCCGCACCGGCATCCCGCGGTCGCGGTACTGGTTCACCAGGTCCACGAGCACGATCGCGTTCGTGACGACGATGCCGATCAGCATCAGCACGCCGATCAGGGACGGCACGCCCAGCGGCACGCCGGTGATCACCTGCAGGAGGATCGCGCCGGTCGCCGCGAACGGCACCGACACGAGCAGGAGCAGCGGCTGCAGGAGCGAGCGGAACGTCGCCACCATCACGACGTAGACGATCAGGATCGCGACCAGCAGCGCGATGCCCAGCTGCGAGAACGCGTCGGCCTGGTCGGCGGTCACTCCGCCGAGGGAGGCGTCGACACCGGCCGGAAGCGCCGTCGCGTCGATCGCGTTCTGCACGGCGACGTTGGCCGAGGCGAGGTCGTCGCCCTCCGGGGTGACGGTGATGGTCGCGGTGCGCTGGCCACGCTCGGTGGTGATGCTCGCCGGACCGTCCGTCTGCTCGACCGCCGCGAGGGTGGAGAGCGCGACGGTGCCGGTGAGGGTCGGCACCTCGAGGTTCCGCAGCTCGTCCACGGTGGCCGGCGGCTGCCCGTCGGCCAGGTAGATCGAGAGGGTGCGGTCGTCGATCACGACGCTGCCGACCTGGCTGGGCTGGAGCGCCTGGCTGACGATCGTGCCCACGGCGACCTCGCTGAGACCCGCCCGGGCCGCGGCGTCGCGGTCGACCCGCACCGCGATGTAGGGCAGCGAGGAGGAGAGGTTGCTCTCGGCCTGGCTGATCCCGTCGGTCCCGCGCAGGGCCTCGAGGAGCTGATCGCTCGCGCTCTGGAGGTCGCTCTGCGAGGCGGTCGAGAGGTCGACCTCGATGTCCGAGGAGGCGCCGAAGCCGGAGGAGGCGGCGACGCTGATGTCCTCGGCCGAGGCGACGCCCGACAGCGCGTCGCGGACGTCCGCCTGCACGGCCTCCTGGTCGGCCGACTCGTCGGTGGTGACGGAGTAGCGGATCGAGGTGCCGCCGCCTCCCCCGCCGAACGCGCTCTGCAGGCCGCCGGAGGAGCCGACGGTGAGCTGGACGGTCTCGACGCCGTCGACGCCGAGGATCGCCGTGCTCGCCTGCTGCGCCGTCGCGTCCTGCGCGTCGAGGCTCTGGCCGACGGGGACCGTCTGGGTGACGGTGAAGGTGTCCTGCCCGCTGGAGCCGAGGAAGTTCGTCTTCATCAGCGGGTACAGCGCACCGGTCCCGACGAGCACGAGCAGCGCCAGGAGGACGGTGACGACCGAGTGCTTCAGCGTCCAGTGGATGATCGGGCCGTAGACCGACTGCAGCCCGCGCGCCCGGCGGGGAGCGGCGTGGGCGCCGTGGTGCGGGGCCTCCTCGACCGGCGCGGCGGTGTCGGCCGGGACGCCCGAGGCGGGTGCCCCTCCGGCCGCCGCGCGCTCCTCCGCGAGCGCCGCCTGCGCGGCCTGGCGCACCGCCGGCCGCTTCGAGGGGCGGAGGAACCAGTAGGCCAGCACCGGCACGATCGTCAGCGCCACCACGAGGGAGGCGAGCAGGGCGATCGACACGGTCAGCGCGAAGGGCCGGAACAGCTCGCCCGTGGTGCCGCCGACGAACGAGATCGGCAGGAACACCGCGACCGTGGTGATCGTGGAGGCGGTGATCGCGCCGGCGACCTCGCGGACGGCGACCGCGATGGTCCGGGCCCGGTCCTCGCCCGCGTCGAGGTGCCGCTTGATGTTCTCGATCACGACGATGGAGTCGTCGACCACACGGCCGATCGCGATGGTGAGCGCGCCGAGGGTCAGGATGTTGAGGGTGTAGCCGGCCGTCTGCAGGCCGATGAAGGTGATCAGCACCGAGGTCGGGATCGAGATGGCCGTGACGAGGGTCGAGCGCACCGAGAGCAGGAACAGCAGGATCACCAGCACGGCGAAGACGAGGCCGAGCGCCCCCTCCTGCGCGAGCGACGCGATCGACTCCTGGATGTAGGGCGCCTGGTCGAAGACCGGGGTGAAGGCGGCGTTGTCGCCGATCGACTCCTCGAGGTCCGGGAGCAGCGCGGCCACGCCGGTCGACACGTCGACGGTGTTCGCGGCCGGGAGCTTGGTGATCGAGAGGGTCAGGGCGGGCTGGCCGTTGACGCGCGAGATCGAGGTGACGGGGGCGTCGGTGACGGCGACCGTCGCGACGGAGCCGAGGGTGGTGACCGTCGGCTCCGCGGTCACGGCCGCGCCTCCCGCCGCCGCTCCGACGTCGGAGCCGCCGACCGAAGCGCCGGAGCCCGCGGAGGCACCCGCGCCCGCTGACGCACCGGCGCCGCCCGCACCCGCGGAGGCACCTGCGGACGGCAGCAGCGGCAGCGCCGCGATCGCGTCGGTCGAGTCGAGCTTGACGCCCGACTGCACCGAGAAGGTCGAGCCGTCCTGGGTGATCTGTCCGCCCGCGACGAGCACGCCGTTCTGCTGCAGGGCCGAGCGGATGTCGCCGGTCGAGAGGCCGGCCGCGGCGAGCGCCGCGTCGTCCGGGGTGATCGTCACGCGCTGGGCGGTCTCGCCGACGAGCGCCGCCTCGCGCACGCCCTCGACCTTCTCCAGGTCCGGGATGACCGTGGTGCGCAGGCGCTCGGCCAGCGCGTCCGCGTCGCCGTCGCTCGAGACGGCGAGCTGCAGCACCGGCAGGTCGTCGAGGGAGCCGGTGACCACCTGCGGGTCGACGCCGTCCGGGAGCGTGCTCTTGATCCGGTTGATCGCCTGCAGGATCTTCTGCTCGGCGGTGGCGAGATCGGTGCCGTAGGTGAAGGACGCCGAGATGAGGGAGGAGTCCGTGGAGGACGTCGCGCTGGTCGTCTCGAGCCCCGGCACCCCCTGGATGGCGGTCTCGATCGGCGTCGAGACGTCGTCGTTGACCACCTCCGGAGCGGCGCCCGGATAGGACGTGACGACGGCGAGCTGCGGGAAGGAGATCGACGGCGCGAGCTCCTGCTTGAGCCCGGTCAGGGCGACTCCGCCGAAGACGGCGATGACGACGGTGACGAGCGCGATGAGCGCCCGGTTCTTCATGCTGAGGACCGCGAGGAGATGCACCCTCCGAGTCTTCCATCAGCCGACTGAGTGTTGGGATGGACGCGGCGTTCCGGGGCGCGCGACGGGGCGACCGGCGCCACCGGCCGGCCCCGGACGCCCTCAGCCCAGGCGGACCTCAGCCGTCGACGACCCGACGGGGAGGCTCACTGCAGCGCCCGCCCCCGCGCTCGAGAGCGCGAAGTCCCCGGCGAAGGCCCGGACGCCGACGCGCCCCTCGGCGTCCGTCCGGAGCACCGTCGGCTCGAGCCACCAGTCCCCGCGGATCCGCGAGCGCAGCGCCTCGTAGGCCGGCTTCGGGCTCCCGTCGCGGCGGAGGAACCCGCCCGGCGCTCCGAGCCAGGCGCCGGCGTCGTCGAAGCCCCAGTAGGTGATCGCCTCGACCGCCGGATGCGCGACCAGCGTCTCGTAGTGCCGCACCATCTCGTCCGCCTGCCGCGCCTCCCCCTCCGGAGTGGTCGGCCAGTCCTCGACCACGTGGTCGTTGAGGTCCTCGATCTCGGCGGGCATCAGCTCACCCGAGACGAGGGTGGTCTCGGTCCAGTGCAGCGGCAGGCCGAAGCGCGCGAACCTGTCGCAGATCGCCGTGATCTGCTCCTCCCCGCGGAACCCCTGGTGCATGTGCGACTGCAGGCCGATCGCATCGGGCCGGATCCCGGCCTCGAGCACGTCCTCGATCAGCCGCTCGTACTCGGGCCCGAGGTCGAAGTCGTTCAGCACGAGCACCGGTCCGGTGCCGAGGCTGCGCGCCTCCGAGAAGGCCAGCTCGACCATGCCGACGCGTCCCTTCTCGCGGGCGAGGCGGGTGACGGCGTTCGTCACGCCGTCCGGCTCGTTCGCGAAGCGCGGCATGATGACGACCTCGTTGATCGCGTCCCAGGTGTCGATCAGCCCGGCGAAGGCGCCCACCTCCCGGCGGATGCGCGCGCGGAGGAGCTGCTCGGCCTCGTCCAGCGGCAGCGCGTCGAGCCACTCCGGCTTCACGTAGTGCCAGACCAGCGGGTGCCCCTTCAGCCGGACGCCGTCCGCGGCGAGCGCGCGCGCCTCGGCGAGCACCTCCTCCGTCGCTGTGCGGCCGCGCTCCGGCTCGAAGCGGCCCCAGTAGACGGGGAGCGTCGCCGTGTCGAACAGGTCGAGCCAGAGCCGGCGCTCCTCGGCGCGCGCAGGGTCGGTGCTCGGAGGGGTGCAGCCGAAGGCGAAGGCGTGGCGGCGCTGCTCGACCGTCACGTCGGCGTGGGCGAGCGGAGCGCCGTCGGCACCGAGGACGGTGACGAGGGCGTCGGCGAGACGGGGGCTGAAGTCGGTCATGCGGGGCCTCTCAGGCGGGGTGGCACTCGTCGAGCGCCGTGTACTCGGATCGGGTGAGCGGGAGGACCGCTCCGTGCTTGGTGTCCTCGGGCAGGTCGAACTCCTCCGCGAGCTCCCAGCGGCCCGAAGCCGGGTCGGTGCTCGTGTAGGCGCGGTAGCCGTAGGGGCGGAGGGCGTACTGGTCGACCCAGAGCGACCAGCGCTCCTCGCGGTGGTGCCGGAAGACCAGCGGCCCCTCGATGCTCGGGCCGAGCTCCTGCCCGATCCCCCGGGCGACGGTGGCGAAGTCGTCCGCGAGGAGGGAGGAGCCGACCTGCTGGAACACCTGCATCGTGTCGGGGGCCTCGTCGTGCTGCTTGGCGAAGCGGTGGACGGCCGTGCCCTCGATCAGCAGCGTCATGTCGATCACTCCGCCGGGAAGCCGCAGGTAGGTCTCGGGCTCGGTGAACGTGCGGAAGTCGCGCGTGCGGGACATCAGGATGCGGCTGTCGCCCGTCTCGCCGGTGGCGGGGTCGCCGTCCTCTGCCAGGCCGGAGGACCAGTGCACGAGGAAGTCGCCCGAGACCGGGTCGTAGACGGACTCCGGCGCCCAGGCCATGCCCGCGCCCTCGGGAGCGACGGCGACCGCGCGCGGCTCGGACCACTCGAGGAGGTCCGGGGAGTCCCAGACCACGAGGTCGCGGCTCCCCCGGTGCCGGTAGAGGTCCCAGTCCGGGCCCTCGGGCCGCCAGACGCGGAGATCGGTGGCGACGAGGTGGAAGCCCCGCGGCCCGCGGACGATGTGGGGGTCGCGGACGCCGCCCGTGCCGCCGGTCCACTCCAGCACCGGCCCGAGCGCGCGCCAGCGCAGCGGATCGTCGCCCCGGCTGAGCGAGAGGAAGATCTTCTCGCTGTGGCCGGTCCGGTCCTCCACGAAGTGGACCAGCAGGTAGCCGTACCCGTCGCTCATGAGAGAACGATCTCACACGCCCGGCGGGCACTCCACCTCAGACCACGTCGGCGAGGTACCCCGGGTCGGCCGCCGGGTGCCGGGCGACCTGCGCCCACGCCGTCGCGAGCGCCTCCACGGCCCGGTCGGTCGCCTCGGGCGAGTAGCCGATCGGGATGCGGAGGAACCGCTCGAAGGCGCCGTCGATCCCGAAGCGCGGGCCCGCGGTGATCAGCAGGCCCGCCGTCCGGGCGGCGAGCGCCAGCTGCGAGCTCGCCGGCCGGCCCAGGCCCACCCAGGTGGAGAGGCCGCCCGAGACCCGCGGCACGCTCCACTCCGGGATCGCGCGCGCCAGGGCCGCCTCGAGGTGGTCGCGGCCGGCGCGCAGCTGCGAGCGCCGCAGCTCCAGCACGCCGTCCATACGGCCGAGCATGTCCGCGACCAGGAGCTGCTCCAGGATCGGCGTGCCGAGGTCGCTCGCCGAGCGCGCCAGCGCCAGCTTGCGGATCACCGCCCGCTCGGCGCGGATCCAGCCGATCCGGATGCCGCCCCACAGTGTCTTGCCGACGGAGCCGATCGAGAGCACCGTCCCCTCGGGCCCGTAGGCGGCGAACGGCAGCGGCGTCATCCGCCGGTCGATGTCGAGCTCGGCCGTCGTCTCGTCGGCGATGATCAGGGTCCCCTGCCGGGCCGCGGCGGCGATCGCCCGCTCCCGCAGCTCGGGGGCCATGGAGCGGCCGGTCGGGTTGTGGAAGTCGGGCATCAGGTAGGCCAGGCTCGGGCTCGTGCCGCGCAGCGCGGCGATCAGGCCCTCTCCGTCCCAGCCGTCCGCCCCGTCGACGTTCACCGGCACGAGCCGCGCGCCGGCCAGCCGGAGGGCCTCGTAGGCGTGCGGGTAGGTCGGGGCCTCGATCAGCGCCCGGTCGCCCCGCGCGAGCAGGGTGCGGGCGACGAGCGCGATCGCGTGCTGCGCGCCGATGGTCACCATGATCTGGCCGGGCTCGGTGCGCAGACCCCGCGCGGTGTAGCGCTCGGCGATCGCGCGGCGCAGCACCGGCAGGCCGACGGTGTCGTAGGAGCCGGAGTCGAAGTGCTCGGGGGCCGCCTGCGCCGCGCGGGTGTACGCCTCGGCCAGCTCGGGGACGGCGGGCAGGGCCGCCTTGGTGAAGTCGAGGAAGTCCGGCGCGAGCGAGGGCACCGCGTGCACGGCCGCTCCCGGCAGGCGGGTGACGCTGCCGGAGCCGCGCACGCTGACGAGGTAGCCGCTGTCGCGCAGCTCGCGGTACGCGGCGGCCACGGTCGTGCGGCTGACGCCGAGGCGGGCCGAGAGCTCGCGCTCGGCGGGCAGGCGGCTGCCCGCGGGGATGCGGCCGTCGATCCCGAGGAGGCGGATCCGGTCGGCCAGAGCGAGGTAGGCGGGCCGGGTGCCGCGCTGCTCGCGCCAGTCGCCGAGGAGGGTCTGCAGGGCGCGCGCGCCGAAGTGGACATCAGCCATGCGTCCAAGGTAGCCGGATTGGACCGCGCGAAGAAGGCCAATGTCGCGCTGTGATGAGTCCATGACCCTCACCGCTCCCGTTGCCGCCGCCGCTCCCCCAGCGGGCCAGTGGCGCCTCCGACCCGTGCCGCGCCTGCTGGTGGGCCTGATCCTCTACGGATTCGCCGACGCGATGATGATCCGCGCGGCGATCGGCGTGGACCCGTGGACCGTCTTCGCCCAGGGGGTCGCGCACCAGACCGGGCTCGGGATCGGACTGCTCACGAACGTGATCGGCCTGCTCGTCCTGCTGCTGTGGATCCCCCTCCGACAGCGGCCCGGTCTCGGCACCGTGCTGAACGTGCTCGTGGTCGGCACGATGATCGATGTCGGGCTGCGCGTGCTGGCGACGCCGGACGAGTGGTGGGCCCGCGGCCTGCTCTTCGCCGGAGGCCTCGTGCTTCTGGCGGTCGCGAGCGGGATCTACATCGGCGCCCACCTCGGTCCGGGGCCCCGCGACGGACTGATGCTGGGCCTGCACACCCGCACGGGCCTGCCGATCTGGGTGGCGCGCTCGGGCGTCGAGCTCACGGTGCTGCTCATCGGCTGGGCCCTCGGCGGCGACGCCGGCCTCGGCACCCTCCTCTTCGCGGTGCTGATCGGGCCGCTCTGCTCGGTGACCCTGCCTCTGCTCGGGGTGCGGAGGCACTGACCCGCGTACGACGGAGGCCCCGCCTCCCGGACCGGTTCCGGGAGGCGGGGCCGTCGCGATCGGATCGGCTAGCGCTTGGCCGCGATCTCCGCACGCATCCGCGACGCCTCGTCGGAGTCCTGGATCGAGGCGATCCCCTCGGTGATCGAGGTGCCCGACGCGGGGGCCTCGTGCTCGTCCGCTCCGAGCGTGGTCTCGTCGAAGGGCGAGCGCCCGCCGAGGACCTCGCGGACCTGCACCATGTCGATCTGCTTGGTCCAGGTGCCCACGAGAAGGGTGGCGACCGCGTTGCCGGTGAAGTTGGTGACCGCGCGGGCCTCGGACATGAAGCGGTCGATGCCGACGATCACGCCGACGCCGTTGACCAGGTCGGGGCGGAAGGACTGGAGGCCGCCGGCCAGCGTGGCCAGGCCCGCTCCGGTGACGCCCGCGGCGCCCTTCGAGGCGATCATCATGAAGAGGAGGAGGCCGATCTGCTCCGGGATCGACATCGGCGCTCCGGTGGCCGAGGCGATGAACAGCGACGCCATCGTGAGGTAGATCGCCGTGCCGTCGAGGTTGAAGGAGTAGCCGGTGGGCACGGTGATGCCGACGACGGGCTTGGAGACGCCGAGGTGCTCCATCTTCGCGATCAGGCGGGGCAGCGCCGCCTCCGAGGAGGAGGTGCCGACGATGAGCAGGTACTCGCGGGCCAGGTACTTCATCAGCGAGAAGATGCTGACGCCGGTCACCAGGCGCAGCAGCAGGCCGAGGACGACGACCACGAAGATCGCGCAGGTGATGTAGAAGCCGATCATCAGGGTGGCGAGAGCGACGACCGCTCCCCAGCCGGTCTTGCCGACGACCGCGGCGATGGCGCCGAACGCGCCGATCGGGGCGACCCAGAGCACCATCGAGAGGATGCGGAAGACCAGGACCTGGAGCTGCTTGATCGCTCCGAGGATCGGCTGGCCCTTGGCGCCCATCTTCTGCAGCGCGAAGCCGACGAGCAGCGCGACGAAGAGGGTCTGCAGGATGCTGCCGTCCACGAGCGAGGAGAACAGCGAGACGGGGATGATCCCGAGGACGAAGTCGCTGGTGCTCTCGGCCTTGAGGTCGCTGGTGTCGTAGGTGGCGCTCGAGATGTCGAGGCCCTCGCCCGGGTGCAGGATGTTGCCGACGACGAGGCCGATCGCGAGGGCGAAGGTCGACATCACGATGAAGTAGCCCAGAGCGAGTCCGCCGACCTTGCCGACCGTGGCGGCCTTCGCGATGGAGCCGATGCCGATGACGATGGTGCAGAAGATGATCGGCGCGATCATCATCTTGATCAGTCCGACGAAGGCCTTGCCGACGGGCTCGAGCGTCGCCGCGAAGGCGGGAGCGACGAGTCCGACCACGACGCCGGCGACCACGGCGATGATGACGGCGATGTAGAGCCAGTGGTTCCGGTCGATGCGCCGCCGGGTCTTCGGAGGGGTGACCGCGGGGATCAGCCGGTCGGACGGCGTCTGAGGCGTCTTCGCCATGGGGGTGTCCTTCTCTTCGTCGAGGTGAGGGGGTAGGACGATGGTGGCCCCGCCTCCGGAGCCCGGCACGGTTGCGTTCATACTGTTCACGGCGGGGCGCCCCGAGCGCTCGCTCACGAGGGAGTGGCATGGTCAGGACGCCGAGCGCACGCGGACCGCGCGGCAGCATCGCCGCGCGCCTGTTCGCCGTGCAGCTGCTGAGCATCCTGCTGATCGCCGCGGCGGCCGTCGCGGTGCTGGCCCTCGACGCGCGGAGCCGGGCGGGCGACGAGGCCGCCCAGCGGAGCCTCGTCGTGGCGCGGACGGTGGCCGACAATCCGTTCGTCCTCGAGTCGACGGCCGGCGCGGATCCCTCCGCGAGCCTGCAGCCGTACGCCGAAGAGGTCATGCGGGACACCGGCGTCGACTTCCTCACGATCATGGCCCCCGACCGCACCCGGTACACCCACCGCGACCGCGACCGGATCGGCCTGCCGTTCCAGGGCACGATCGAGCCCGCGCTGGAGGGGCGGACCTTCACCGAGACGTACACCGGCACGCTCGGGCCCTCCGTCCGCGCCGTCGCGCCGATCGAGGACGCCGACGGCGCGGTCGTCGCGCTCGTGTCGGCGGGCGTCACGCTCTCGGCCGTGGACGCCTCCTTCGCCGCCCGCGTGCAGGTCGTCGCGTGGGGCGCGCTCGGGGCGGTCGCGCTCGGCGCGCTCGGCTCGTGGCTCCTCGCCCGCTACCTGCGCCGCGTCACGGGCGGGCGGGGCCCGGAGCAGATGAGCCAGGTCTTCGCCTACTACGAGTCCGTCCTGCACTCGGTGCGGGAGGGGCTGCTGCTGGTCGACGATCGCGGCCGGCTGGTGCTCGCCAACGACCACGCGCTGGAGCTGCTCGGGCTCGAGGGCGTGCGGACGCCGGTGCCGGTCGCCGAGCTCGATCTCCCCGTCGCCCTGCGCGAGCTGCTGCAGGACGACGAGCCCGTCTCGGACCGCCTGGTCGTGGCCCGGGAGCGGATCCTCGTGGTGAACGAGCGGCCCGCCGCCTCCCCCGGAGCCCGCCCCCTCGGCACGGTCGTCACGCTCCGGGACCGCACCGAGCTGCAGCGGGTGAGCGGCGAGCTGGAGTCGCTGCGCACCCTCTCGGACGCGCTGCGCTCGCAGACCCACGAGTTCTCGAACCGCCTGCACACCATCGCGTCGCTGATCGAGCTCGGCCGCCCCGACGAGGCGCTCGCGTTCGCCGCCGGCGAGCTGAACCTCAGCCAGCGCCTGGCCGACCGGGTCCTCGGCTCCGTGCAGGAGCCGGTGATCGCCGCCCTGCTGCTGGGCAAGGCCGCACAGGCCCGCGAGCGCGGCGTCGAGCTGCACTTCGAGACGCACCTCGAGCCCGGCACGCAGGGGCTGGAGCCCGGGGACCTCGTGACGGTGCTGGGCAATCTGATCGACAACGCCCTCGACGCGGCCGCCTCGTCCGCTCCGGACCGCGAGCCGTGGGTGGAGGTCTACCTCGGCCTCGCGGAGGGCGAGCTGGTGGTGCAGGTGTCGGACAGCGGCCCCGGAGTCGCGAGCGCCGCCGACGTCTTCGCGCGCGGCTATTCGACGAAGGAGTCGGACGGCTTCGGCCGCGGCATCGGCCTGGCGCTGGTGCAGCAGGTGGTGGAGCGGCTCGGCGGCTCGATCGAGGTCTCGCGCCACGTCGGCGCGGTGTTCACGGTGCAGCTGCCGCTGCCCGCGCGGGTGGCGTCGTGATCCGGGTGCTCGTCGTCGAGGACGAGCCTCTGACCGCGAGCGCCCACGCCGACTACGTCCGGCGGGTCGACGGCTTCGAGGTGGCCGCGGTCGCCGGCAGCGGCGCGGAGGCGATCCGGGCCCTGCGCGCGGACCCGGGCATCGCGCTGATCCTGCTCGACATGAACCTGCCGGACATGGGCGGCCTCGACCTCTGCCGGGCCGTCCGGGCGGCGGGCCTGGACGTCGACGTCATCGCGATCACCGCCGTCCGCGACGCCGCGAACGTGCGCGCCTCCGTCGCCGCCGGCATCGTGCAGTACCTGATCAAGCCGTTCGTCTTCAGCGCGTTCGCCGCCAAGCTCGCCAGCTACCGGTCGTACCGCGAGCGGATGCACGGCGCCGACGTCGCCAGCCAGCACGAGGTGGACGGGGCCTTCGCGGCGCTCCGCACCTCCAACGCCCCGGGTCTGGCCAAGGGGCTCTCGGCTCAGACCCTCGAGGCCGTCACCGCACTGCTGGGCCCCGTCGGCCTCTCGGCGGCCGAGCTCGCCACCCGCCTCGACATCTCGCGGGTGACGGCCCGCCGCTACCTCGAGCACCTCGCCGACTCCGGAGTGGCGGACCGCGCGCCCCGCTACGGCTCCCCCGGCCGCCCGGAGCTGGAGTACCGCCGCCGCTGAGCGCGCGTCAGGCGGCCCGCAGCGCGGCGGCGATCTCCTCCTCGATCAGGTCGTGGTTGATCGCCGCGCCCACGCGCAGCCCGTCGGCGGACGAGGCGACGACCTGCGCCATGGGCTCGACCAGCGAGCCCGCGGCGAAGACCCCGGCGACGCCGGTCCGGCCCATCGGATCGACGGCGAGGTGCCGCGCGACTCCCGACGGGTGGTCGGCGAGCTCGAGGCCGAGCCCCTCGGGGAGCCGCCCCTCGACCCGCGGGCCGACGACGAGCGCGTCGAGCTCGTGCCGCCGACCGTCGATCACCACGCCGACCAGGCGGTCGTCCTCGACGAGGACCTTCTCGACGCGGCCCGGCACGAGAGCGATCCCGCGGGCGGCCAGCGCCGCCGCCTCGTCGCCGACGGGCGCGGGTGCGCCGTGGAGCAGGATCGACGTCCGGTCGCTGAGCTGACGGAACATCTGCGCCTGGTGCCCGGCGAACGAGCTGCCGAGCACGCCGATCCGCCGGCCGCGCACCTCGAAGCCGTGGCAGTAGGGGCAGTGCAGGACGTCCCGTCCCCAGCGGGCGCCGAGCCCGGGGATCTCCGGCAGCAGGTCGCGGACGCCGGTCGCGAGCAGGAGGCGGCGCGCGCGGAGGACCGAGCCGTCGGTGAGGGTCGCGGTCACGCCCTCGGCACCCGCGGAGGCGCGGACCGCCTCGCCCTCGACCACCCGGGCTCCGTAGCCCTCGGCCTCGGCGCGCGCCAGGCGCACCAGCTCCGTGGGCGGGACGCCGTCGCGGGTCAGCACGTTGTGGGCACCGGGCGAGGGTGCGTTGCGCGGAGGTCCGCCGTCGACGACGAGGACGTCGCGGAGACTGCGGCCGAGGGCGGTGGCGGCGGCGAGGCCGGCGAAGGAGGCGCCGAGGATCAGGACGTCGGCGGGGGCGGGGGCGGACGGGCCGGTGG
>NZ_PSTN01000016.1:0-80740 GCF_002930955.1 Rathayibacter sp. AY1A4
CGGGAACACCCTCGTCATCGTCACCGCCGACCACGCCCACTCCAGCCAGATCGTCGACTCGACCCCGCCGACCTCGCTCAGCACCCGGATCGGGACGACGACCGCTCTGCTGGCCGTCCTGGTCGCGGCGGCGCTCCTGTTCCACGCGTCCGGCGGACGCTGGTTCATCGTGCAGACGCCCTCCATGGGCACGGCCGCCCCGGTCGGCACCCTCGTCCTCACCGAGCCGACGGCCCTCGAGGACGTCCGGGTCGGCGACGCGGTCAGCTTCCACCCCACCACCACGCCCGACGAGACCTACACCCACCGGGTCGTCGAGATCGCGGACGACGGCACGCTCCGCACCCAGGGCGACATCAACGGAGCCGTCGATCCGTGGGCCACCGGCCAGGACCAGCTCATCGGAGTCGTCACCACGGCGCTGCCGGTGCTCGGCTGGCTCGTGCGCGGCCTGCCGCTGCTGATCATCGGCGCCGTCCTCGTGCAGCTGCTCACCCGCTTCATCGCCTCGCCCACCCAGCGGGCGTCGATGCGGATCCTCGGCCTCTCGCTCGTCGCGTCCGTCACCGTCTTCGTGCTCCGCCCGCTGGTCGGCATCGTCGTCCTCGAGGCCACGGTCGACAGCGGCACGACGAACGCCACGCTCGTCTCGACGGGCGTCCTCCCCATCCGCGTGAGCGCCGAGGGCGCCGACCCCGTCGACCTGGTCTCCGGACAGGTCGGCCGCCTGCAGATCCCGGCGCACGACGGAGACGCCTACGCCCTCTCCTCCGCTCTGCACCTGCCGTTCTGGGGCTGGGTCCTCTTCGTCCTGCTCTGCGCGATCCCGGTGCTCTACACGGTCTTCGTCGGCCTCCCCGGCGAGCCGGAGCGGACCGCCGAGCGCGGCCGCCGCGCCGCCCGCGAGGAGGAGACGGCATGAGCCGGCACCGCCTCTCCGCCGCCTCGCCGGCCGCGCGGCTGCGCACCCTCCTCGCCCGCCCGAGGTCTGTCGTCGCCGCCCTCGCCGCCGCCGCCCTGGCCGCCGTGCTGCTCACCGCCCCCGCCACCTCCGGCGCGTACACCGCGTCGATCCTGAACTCGACCAACACGGTCGGCAGCGCCGCCGCGTTCTTCACCTGCGACGGCGCCCTCGCCGCCGACCGCGGGGCCGCGCTCTTCGCCTACACGCTCGCGCAGCCGAGCGGATCGACGACCGCGCCCGACACGGACTCCGGCCAGTACCCGGGCACCTACCGCTCCACCAGCCTCTTCCCGACCGCGATGGTCAGCTCCGCCGCGACGCCCAAGGCCTGCCCGCGCGACGCGGGCGGCTCGTGGACGCCGAACGGCACCAACCAGTACCTGAGCACGCCGCTGGAGATCAGGAACCCCGGCACCTTCAGCACCGAGATCTGGTTCAAGACCACGAACGCCGGCGGCAAGCTCTTCAGCTTCAGCGCAGGCGCCACCGCTCCCGGCGGCCAGTACGACCGCCACACCTACATCGGCGCCGACGGCAAGCTCGTCTTCGGCGTCTACAACGGCGCCGCGCAGACCATCACGAGCACCCGAGCCGTCAACGACGGGCTCTGGCACCACGTCGTCTCCACGCTCTCGCCGACGGCGGGCATCGCGCTCTGGGTCGACGGCGTGAAGGTCGCCTCGAACAGCACGTACCGCACGGCCGAGAACACGACGGGCACCTGGAAGATCGGATACGACAGCCTGGGCGGCCAGTGGCCGAACGTCGGCTCCTCGTACTTCGGCGGGAGCCTGCGCTACGCCGCGGTGTACTCGACGGTCCTCACGCCGGAGCAGATCCAGACGCACTACGCGGCAGGACGCTGAGCGAAAGGCCCGGTCGGCGGCGCCTCCGCAGCCCTAGGGTGAGCGGATGACCGCCCCCGCCCTCTCGCGCCGCGCCCGCTTCCACCAGCGGTTCCTCGTGGAGGAGCGCGTGATGGCCCTGGAGGAGCGCCGCGGCCTCGACCGGGCCGGCTTCGGCCTCATCGGTGTCGGCGTCGTCCTCTTCGCGGCCTTCACCGCGCAGGTCGCGAGCGGCACCGGCCTCACCGTCCTCGATCCGGTCGTCGCCGAGTGGTTCCGCGAGAAGCGCTCCGCCGAGGGCACGGTCGTGATGGACGCGCTCGCCACCGTCTTCGGGCCGGTCTACCTGCCGGTCATCATCCTGGCGGTGCTCGTGCTCTGGTTCGTCCTCGCCCGCCACCTCTGGCGGCCGATCCTCCTGGCCGGCGGCATGCTCGTCGGGATGCTCAGCGTGCAGCTGGCCGCTCACCTCGTGATGCGGATGCGCCCGCCGGTCGAGTACATGCTGCTCGGGCCCGACGGCACGTTCTCGTTCCCCTCCGGCCACGTCACCGGCGTGAGCGACTTCTTCCTGATCACCACGTTCCTCCTCGCCTCCCGCCGCTCCTCCCGGAGCTGGATGATCGGGGGCTTCGCGCTCTCGCTCGGGATGATCGCCGGCCAGATCGTCGCCCGGCTCTACCTCGGCTACCACTGGTTGACCGACACGCTCGCCTCGGTGTCGCTCGCCCTGATCGTGCTCGGCTCGGTGATCGTGATCGACACCCGCCGGACCGCGGTCGTGCGGGGCGGCGCGGACTGACCGGCGCGGCGCCTGCCTCTGCGGCGAGGAGCCGACCGCGGGAGCAGGCCCTGTCGTCAGCCCCGGTCGGCCGGATCCTCCCCGGTGACGATCGGCACCGGCTCCGTCACGCCGATCGTGCTGACGATCGGGACGATCCCGGTGCGGGTGAACGGCTCCTCGGCGGCCGGCGCCGGCTCATCGGGCAGCGGCGCGGGGTCGACCGCGGCCGGCGCCGACGGGTCGGACGCCGTGAGGCCGGATCCGCTGCTCGGCGCCGTGACGACCTGCGCGGTGTCCGCCTGCCCGGCCTCGGCGCCGTCGGGATAGAGGACGTCGGCGGCGAGGGCCTGCTCGATCCCGCGGTCCCGGCGGGTCCGGGCGCGGACCGGCGCCACCGCGCGCACGATCGGGGTGCGCAGGCGGCGGTAGGCGATCCGGCCGAGCGTGACTCCGCCGGCGAGGCCCAGCGCGATCATGCCCGCCTGGAGCAGGAGCTCGATCCCGGCGCTCGGGCCGGCGTTCGAGGTGAGGCCGAGGACGCCGCGGTAGAGGGTGAGGCCGGGCAGGAGGGGGACGATCGCGCACGCGGTCGTCACCACGGCGGGCACCCGCATCCGCTCGGCCAGCATCTCGCCGAGCAGGCCGATCGCCAGCGCCGGGAGGGCGTTGGCCATGAGCGGCGCGAAGCCCGAGGTGGTCAGCGAGTCGGAGACGAGGAACGCGCCGGCTCCGGTGAGGGCGGCGATGAGCGCGGGCCGCGGCGGGGTGTGCGACGAGAGCGCCCAGGCGCCGGCCGCGACCCCGGCGCCGAGCACCTGCACGGCGGCCGGCCAGGGGCGGGCGTAGGAGTCGACCAGCACCAGCTCGACCCCGAGCGAGCGCGCGCCGTCGAGCACCACGGCGATGCCGACGACGATGCCCAGCGTCAGCAGCCCGACCTCGAGCAGCCGGCCGCCCGCGGTGATCGGGAACCCGTTGATCGCGTCGTCCGCCGCTCCCACGAACGAGAGCCCGGCGAGGAGCACGACCACCCCCGACGCGACGACGAGCGCGGGCGGCAGCACCGCCAGCTCCACGGGCAGCCGCGGCACGACCGCGAGCAGCACCACCGCCACTCCGGTCGCCAGCGCGGCGCCGGCGATCTGCTGGAAGAAGGCGGGCAGGCCCCAGCGGGCGAGCAGCTGGTTGACCAGGTCGATCGCGGCGGCCGTCGCGGCGGCGAGGAGCACGACGAGCGGGCCGCCCCCGAGCAGGAGCGCGACGCCCGCGGCCATCAGCGCGAGCGTGAGGGTGACGACTCCGCGGCGGTAGCGGTGCGGCTGGACGAGGATCGCGTCGAGCCGATCGTGCGCGGCCTCGAACTGGTGGCGGGCCTCCTCGCGGGCCTCGGCGGAGTCGACGGCGTCGGCGACGCGCACCTCCGGCGAGCCCTCGGTGATGGCGGTGACGAGCGCCGTCACGCGGGCGAGCCGCTCGTAGTCGGCGCTGCGGGAGGGGACGACGCGCAGCACGCTCACGCTGGGGGAGTCGTCGCCTCCGTCGTGCACGACCAGGATCGACGTGAAGGTGAGGTCGACCTGGCACTCGATGCCGTAGGCGCGGCACACCCGCTGGATCGTCTCGGTCACCTCGGCGGCCGCGGACCCCAGCGAGAGCAGCGTCTCGCCCAGCCGCACGGCCAGCTCGAGCACTCCGCGGATCGTCTGCTCGGCGAGGAGCGCGCGCTGCGCTCGACGGCTCACCGGGGCCGCGGGCCGCTGCCCGCCGAGCTTGCCGACGACCTGCTGCAGAAGACGAGGAGAGCGCACCGTCCAGGGTAGGCACGCGGGGGCCGGTCCGGGGACGGGTTGCGCCGGCGGCTTCTGCGCGGATGCCCGGGCAGCAGCCCTCAGAAGCAGGCGAGCACCCGGGTCGTCAGCCAGAGGGCGGCCTCGAGCTCGGTGTGCAGCTCCCGGCCGAGGGCGAGCCAGCGCTCCTCCGCCTCGGCGCTCCTCCAGCCCTCGAACACGTCGCATCCGGACGCCCAGAGCTCCTGCCAGCGGAGCAGTGGTCCGTGCAGGGCCTCCGGGACGCCGATCGCACCCGGATCGTCGATCGGGCCGTCGACCGCCCAGAGCGGATACTCCGCGCAGTGGTCCGGGTACAGGCGGAGGTCGGCGAGCCGCCCCTCCCGATCGGCCCGCGCGCGGGCGAGGGTGTCCTCCTCGGTCGCGAACGGCGGGACGATCCACTCGATCTGCGTGACGGGATCGACGACTCGGCGTTCCACGGCTCCTCCTCCGCTCCTCGATGCGCGCACGACGGTAGCAGGGCCGTTCCGCGCCGCATCGGAGGGGGCCTGCCTACACTGGCGAGCGACTGCGTCCGCGAACGGGCGGGCGGGGCGAGGGGTGGGAGCGCATGAGGGTTCACGAGCGCGCGGTGCGGCACGGGCGGCTCCGGCGGCGGTCCGGGGTGCGGACAGTGGTGGTCGGGATCGCGGCGGTGGTCGGCGTCCTCGCCGTCAGCGCCACCTCGCTCGTGGCGATCGCGACGGTGAGCATCAGCCGGAACGTCGCCGACAACGCGGTCGATCTGGGCGTCGCTCCTCCCACCGCCGGGAACGTGCAGATGGGCGCGGTCGAGGGCGGCTTCGACGTCCTGGTGGTCGGCACCGACAACGACGCCACGCAGGGCGACTCCTTCGGCGTCCGCGACGACACGCTGAACGATGTGAACATCCTGCTCCACGTCTCGGCCGACCACCGCAGCGCGACGGTGATCAGCTTCCCGCGCGACCTGATCCTGGACCGTCCCGCCTGCACCGACCCCGAGACGGGCGTCGTCACCGAGGCCGCCGCCGGCGTCCCGCTCAACTCCGCGTTCCAGTACGGCGGGCTCGCCTGCGTCAACGACACCCTGCAGCAGTTCACCGGCCTGACGGTGCCCTACGCCGGCTGGGTGTCCTTCAACGGCGTCATCGAGATGAGCAACGCCGTCGGCGGCGTCCCGATCTGCCTCACGGGTCCGATCCTCGACACCGACTCGGGCCTCGACCTGCCCGCCGGCACCTCCACCGTCTCCGGGTCGATGGCCCTCTCGTTCCTCCGCAGCCGCCACGGCGTCGGCGACCAGAGCGACCTCAGCCGCATCTCGTCGCAGCAGCAGTACCTGGCCTCCCTGATGCGCACCGTCCGCTCGGCCGACACCCTCTCGAACATCCCCGCCCTCTACGGACTCGCGCAGGCGACCTCGTCGAACGTGCACCTGTCGACGTCGCTCACGAGCCCGGCGACGATGATCTCGCTCGCCCTCGCACTGAAGGACGTCGACCTCTCGAAGATGGTGTTCGTGCAGTACCCGGCGCTCGACGACCCGGACTATCCGGGCAAGGTCGTGCCGAACGCCGAGGTCGGGGCCGAGCTGATGAACCGCGTCCTGAACGACCAGCCGGTGACCCTCGCATCCGACGCTCCGGCGGAGGAGGCGCCCGCGGAGGAGGCGCCCGCGGAGGAGGCGCCCGCGGACGGCGGCTCGGCTCCGACGGATCCCGCTCCCGTCGCCGTCGACGCTCCTGGCCAGACCGCGGCGGAGGAGACCTGCGCGGTGCCGTCCGACTGACCCGACGGGTCTCGCGACGACGAAGGCGCCCGGGCGGTGTGCCCGGGCGCCTTCGTCGTGCGCGGTGCGCGGCCGTCTACGCGCGGCGGCGGCGCACCGTCAGGGCGAGGCCACCGAGGATGCCGAAGGCGGCCAGGGCGAGCGGCGCGGTCGTCGAGACGCCGGTCGAGGCGAGGACAGGGCGGTGGCCGCCCGTCTGCGCAGCGGGTCCGGAGCCGGCCGGGTGCACTGCGGGCCCGGCGCCGGCAGGGTGCGCCGTGACGGCGGCGACCGCGGCGGAGCAGTCGGCCTCTCCGACGATCGGGTCCTCCTCCGTCAGCGTGTAGTCGTAGGAGGTGCTCGCCACGAGACCGCTCGACGTGCCGCGGGCGATGACGCAGTAGATCTCGCTCGCCGGGTCCTGCAGCGGGTACTCGCCGAGGGAGATCAGGCTCCAGCCGAGCGCGTCGACGCCGACCTCGAGGCTCGAGCCGCCGCCCGTGAGCGTCTGGCGCGCACCCGAGGTCGAGAAGACGCCGATCGAGACGGTCTCGTCCGCGCCGAAGCCGAGGAGAGCGCCACCGCTGGTGGGCTGTCCGTCCGCCGGGGCGGGCTCGGGCGAAGCCCCCTGGGGCCAGATCTGGATCGCGGTGCGCGAGGGAACCTGCTCGAGCGACGACGTCACGGAGCGTCCGCTGGTCTCTCCCGTGGCGGTCACGGAGAAGGTGCCCAGCTGGTCCGCCATGGTGTCGGCGTCGAGCAGGACGAAGGCCTCGCCCGAGAGCGGGGTCGGCGCGGGGGGCACGAGGGCGGAGGTGCTGCCGTCGGGCGCGGTGAGCGTGACGGACACGTCCTCGCCGCGGTCGAATCCGCGGAACGAGGCGACGACGCCGTGGATCCGGAACTCTCCGACCTGGATGTCCGCACCGGCCGGGAGCACCCCGCCGTCCTCCCGGTTCTGGAAGACGACGCTCGTGTCGGGCTGCGTCACGGTCAGCTCGACGGCATCGGAGGCGACACGGGCGCCGGAGGCGTCGAGTCCCTCCGCGATGACGGAGATCGTCTCGCCGGGGAGCGGGAGATGGGGGTCCACCGCGACGCCGTCCGCGTCGGTGGGGAGCCAGTCCCGGAGGCGGAGCTCGCCGGAGGCGGTGATCACGCTGGTGGTGACGGCCTCCTCCGAGTCGCCGTCGCGGAGCACGACGACGGCGACGGTGCCGGGCTGGAAACCGGTCCCGGACACGTCCAGGCCGCCGGCCCAGCCCTCCGCCGACGGGATCGCGGAGAACGCCGAGCCCGCTTCGTAGGTGGTGCGGTCGAGGGCGATCGCCAGGGGCGACTGCGCGCTCTCGACGGGCGCGGTGGTCGGAGCCGGAGTGGGCGCCGGGGTCGGAGTCGGCTCCGGAGTCGCGGTCGGCTCCGGAGTGGCGGTGGGCTCCGCGGTGGGAGCCGGCTCGGCCGGTGCGGGGCTCGAGGCGGCGTCAGGGACGACCTCGGTGGCCAGGGCGACGGACGGGAACGCGAGCGCCCCCAGCAGTGCCGCAGTGGTGATGATGGTGACGCCGTGGCGTCGTCGCGCAGAACGCACGATTCCTGCTTTCTCCGAGCCGCTGATCGCGGTCGGCTTCCCCATGAGCGGGGGACGATCGCCCCCTGTGGCCGAGTGTGTCCTATGCGGAACCTCAGCCTGTGCCGGATCCTGCAACGATCCGATCACGCCGCGCGGCGCGAGGTGACGGTTCGGTCACGGCCGGGCGCGGCGATTCCGACGGGCCGGTGGTCGTCGCTCTCCGGAGGCTCCTCAGACCGGCGGCACGACCAGCAGGACCACGCCGATCGCGGCGCTCACCGCGGCCACCACGCACCAGCGCTCCGCTCGTGTCCCTGCGGCTCCGCGCGTCCGCGCCACGGCGCCGAGCCCGATCGCGAGCACGGCGATGCCGATCTGCAGGGCCACCGTCGTCCGGATCAGCGCCCACGCCTCGAAGGCGCTCGCTCCGGTCGATCCGGTGGCGAGGAGCGGCACTCCGCCGACGCCCGCCGGCACCAGCAGCAGGCCGGATCCGATCGCGAGCGCCGCGACCAGGTGGGCGAGCACGTCGTCCAGCGCGGTCCGTGGGGGCGCGCCGACCGGCCCGAGAGCGGCGGCGCCAGGCCTCATCGCGACAGTGCGGAGATGCATGGGGCGAGCGTAGGCCCGGACCGCACCCGGGCGGACCCCCTGTGGAGGCCCCTGTCCGGTGGGCATTCCGAAGGAGGATCGGCGCTGGGTGCGCAGTCGACCGGCCCGGTCCTCCGGTCGCCCGTCGACGCCGTCCGAGCGGTTCGCGACGCGGCCCCCGATGCTTGCGCCACGGGCTTCAGCCGGGCGGCGCGGGATGGGTACGGTCGTCGCGAGCCGGCCTCGCGGACGCGGAGGGCCCCGGACGAGGAAGCGAGGACACGGTGAGCAACGGCGTTCAGCAGCTCGTCGACGCGATGCTCGACAAGGTCGAGGCGGAGCAGCCCCACATCGACCACACGATCACGATGACGCCGGTCAACGCGCTCTTCCTCCCCGTCCACGCGAGGGAGCTGCCGGCCCGTGATGTGGACGGGCCGCTGCGCGGGCACATCTACCGGGACTGCCTCGTGTGGGAGCAGGAGTTCCTCGATCACGTCGTCATCGTGTCGCCGGTGGTCGGGCGGGTCCCCGAGGAGGCCTGGGTGCCGAGCTACTACGGGAACCTCCGCACCGGCGACATCGGACCGTTCCCACCGTTCGTCGACGACGACGAGTGAGCGGAGGCGCTCGAGCGTCCCCGTCGGCCCGGCCCGCGGTCCCGGTCGGCCTCGTCTCTCCCTGCACTCGGCACCGCCGTCTCGGGCAGGATCAGGGGATGCTCCTGCAGACGATCACCACCGGATCCGGACCGCGACACGTCGGGCTGGTGCACGGCCTCGGCGCGTCGGCGACGACCTGGGGGCCGTTCGTCGAGCGGCTCGTCGCGACCGGCCGCTACACGGTCACGGCCGTCGATCTGCGCGGGCACGGCGCGAGCCCGCGGGCGGAGTCCTACCGGATCGACGACATGGCCGCCGATCTGGTCGAGTCGCTGCCGGCGGGACTCGACAGCGTGGTCGGCCACTCGCTCGGCGGCGCGGTGCTGCAGCGCGCCGTCGCCGGACTCGCGCCCGGCCGGGCCGTCTACCTCGATCCCGGGTTCGCCCTGTCGCTGCCGACGAGCGGCCTCGCCGGACGGCTGTTCTGGGCGGTGCCGCTCCTGTCGCTCGGCCTCGCCCAGCTCGGACAGGCGCGGGCGGGCGCCGCGGTCCGCGCCGCCTACAGCCCTCGGACCCGCGCGCTCCTCGACGACGCGAAGAAGCGGTTCGACTCTCGGATGGCTGTCGGCGTGTTCCGGGACGTCGCCTTCCACCCGGTCCCGGTCGAGGCGCCGGCGGTCCCGTCGACGATCGTGCTCTCCGACCAGTCGCCGGCGGTGCTGCCGGACGCCCTGGCCGCGCGGCTCGAGCAGCGGGGCTGGCAGGTGCGCCGGCTCTCGGGCGTGCACCACGACATGCAGCTCGAAGATCCGGACCGGACGTTCGCCGCGATCGTCGACGTGCTCTAGGCGCGCCCCTCCGCGGGTCGGGCGCCGGTGGGCGGGAATTCCCCGGATGCATCCGTACCCGCGGATCGAGACGGCGGGCGATCCCGGAGGCCCGCCCGCCGTCCTCCTGCGCCCGCCGTCAGCGGACGGTCGTCGCGGCGGTGTCGGTGTTGCTGCGGATCGACGGGTCCGGCGTCCTGACCGAGAACGCGGCGGCGAAGGCGGTCGCGGTGCCGGTGCCGGTGGCCGTGACGGTGATCCTCTCGGTGACGGTCCGCCCGTTCGCGAGACTCGAGCGCGGGAAGATCACGATGCTCCCGATGCGGCTGTACGAGCCCGTGGCGGAGACGAACTGCACGGTCGGGGGGAGGACCACCTTCGAGAAGACGGACGTCGACGCGGAGGGTCCGGCGTTCTTCGTGATGAGCGTGTACGTGAACGTCCTCCCCTTCACCGCGGTGGTCGGAGCGGAGACGTCGACGCGCAGGTCGGCCCTCGTGGTCGCCTTCTGCGGAGAGACGGTCAGCGTGCTCGCCGCCTCGACGGTGCCCGCCGGGTTCACCGCGCGGAGGGTGAAGCCGTACGTCCCCGCGGTGGTCGGGGTGCCGGTGAGGCGGCCTGAGCCGTCGAGGGCGAGCCCGGGAGGCAGAGTGCCCGACGCGACGGTGACGACCGGCGCCGGGGATCCGGTCGCCGTGTACGTGAAGTCGTAGGCGGAGCCGACCACGCCGGCCGCGGCCGTCCCCGAGAGGGTCGGAGCGGTCGCCGCCGGTCCGACGGTGAGGGTGTGGGGCGCGCCGGTGGTGGTGCCGAAGGTGGTGCGGGCGGACACACTGAAGGAGGACGCTCCCTCGACGGTCGGGGTGCCGGAGAGGACGCCCGCGGAGGTGAGGGTCAGGCCGGCCGGAAGGGACCCGGAGGCGAGCTCGAACGTCGACGCGCCGCCGGTGGCGAACGTGTAGGAGAAGGGCGTTCCGAGAGGCGCCGTCGCCGGAGGGGCGTCGGCCGTGAAGACGGGCCGAGCGCCGAGGGCGAGGCTGTGGAAGCTGCCGCCGGACACGGCGGTGGCGCCGGTGAGTCCCGCCGGCACGGAGGCCTCGCCGAAGCCGTCGTAGCCCCAGGCGGTGACGGTGCCGTCGCGGCGCACAGCGAGGCTGTGGTACCCGCCGGCGGCGACGGCGGTGACGTCCGCGAGGCCGTCGGGGACGTCGGACTGGCCGTCGCTGTCGCTGCCCCAGGCGACGACGGTCCCGTCCGAGCGCAGCGCGAGGCTGTGGGAGGCTCCGGCGGAGACGGCGGTGACGCCGGTGAGTCCCGCGGGCACGTCGGTCTGCCCGAAGGCGTCGTCTCCCCAGGCGGTGACGGTGCCGTCGCGGTGCAGCGCGAGGTCGTGGAAGCGGCCGGCGGCGATGGCGACGACTCCGCTGAGCCCGTCCGGCACGGTCGCCTGTCCGGAGAAGTCGTATCCCCAGGCGGTGACGGTCCCGTCCCCGTGCAGGGCGAGGTTGTGGTAGCCGCCGGCGGCGATGGCGGTGACGCCGGCGAGCCCGTCCGGCACCGTGGCCTGCCCGTCGCCGTCGTCGCCCCAGGCGGTGACGGTCCCGTCCCTCCGCAGGGCGAGGCTGTGGTTCACGCCGGCGTCGACGGCGACGACGTCGTCCAGACCGGTCGGCACGGTGGCCTGCCCGCTGCTGTCCTCGCCCCAGGCGGCGACGGTGCCGTCGCTGCGCAGGGCGAGGCTGTGGGAGCCGCCCGCGGCGATCGCCGTCGCGTCGGTGAGCCCGGCCGGCGCAGCGACCTGCCCGCTGGAGTCGTCACCCCAGCCGACGACACCGGTCGCAGCGGGAGCCGCGGCGACCGCGGACAGGGGAGCCGTGGTCCCGAGGAGGAGCGCGACGGTCGCCGTCAGTGCGAGCAGGCCGAGCGCCGGCCGAGGCCTCGTCCTCCGCTCAGGGGTCGAGCGGGCCGTACCGGCGTCCGGGTCGGTCGGGCGGGAGGCGGAGGGAGAGCGCATGCTGGAGCCTTCGATCGGGTCGACCGTGGGCGGCCGTCTCCGAACAGTGGCACCCGGTCCCACCGCCGACAACAGCCTCTAGCGGACATGTCCGCAACAGGGCAGGGGCCGGTGCGCGGAGGATGCGTCGGCCTCGGAACGGGCCCGCGGAGCATCCCCCACCGGTGCCGGGGCCGGTCCCGACGGATCGCGCGCAGGCGTCTCGCGCAGACCGATCGCGGCGAGACGTTCTCCTCCCGGCCACCCGTGCCGGACGCCCCGGCCCCTGCCGTGGCCGCATGACAGCAGCGGAGTCAGGACGTCCCGGAGCCCGTGAGCGGGGCTCGAGCGGGATTATCGCGGCCGGCGCCCTGCTGCTCGCCTCGGCCGGGCTGCAGCAGCTCGCAGCCGTCCAGCGCTGGGCCGTCGCCGGGCCGATCCTGGGCGAGCAGGCGATCGAGGACCACCGGTACGACTACTCGTGGCCCGCCGATCCGTGGGAGAACGTCGGATCGGCAGCGCAGCTGCTCGGGATCGGGGACCTCCTCGTCGCTCTCGCCGTCCTCGCCGCGGTCGGTCCGGGACGGCGGCGCCCGGTCGCGGTGATGCGGATCGTGGTCGCCGCGGCGTTCGGCTGCCTCGGCCTGCACGCGGTCCTGTCCGGGATCCTCGGCGCACCGACGATCCTGCAGGCGATGCTCCCGGCGGTCGTGCTGGGACTGGTCGCGCCCACCGCTCTTCTCGCGCTCGCGGTCCTCATGGCGAGGACGTCGCCCCTCCGCGCCGCGTCCTTCGTCCTCCTGATCGGATCGACGCTGCCCGGCTACCTCGTCGCGACGTTCGCGATCGCTCCCGCGCTCGTCGGCTACCAGTCGTACGACACCACGCCCTGGACGGAGTCGGTGGTCGCCGCCTCGGTTGCGCTCGCCGGGGCGGCGCTCCTGCTCGAGGCGCTGATCCGCTCGATCGTGCATCGCGCGGGGGCCGTGCCGCGTCGCGAGTCGCCGGGAGCCGACGCGTCCTGATCGAACGGCGGGCTCACCCGGCCCGCTCGGTCGTGCCGATCCCTCCGGACGCGAGGAAGGGCCGCCCCGAGGGACGGCCCTTCCTGCGACTCCGTCGGCCCGCGCTCCTCCAGAGGAGCCGGGCCGACGAGTGCTCAGTGCTGGCGGATCTTGTCGATCAGCTTCCCGCCGAGGTCCTTGACCTTGTCGGTGATGGGGGTGCTCGACTTCGGGCGCTCGGTGACGGTGAACGGCAGGGTGATCGCCTTGCCGGTCTGGTCGCCGGTCACCGTGACGCTGTAGTCGCCGGGCGTGGTGGGCGCCTTCGCCGTGACGGTGAGGCCGCCGCCGGCGAGGTCGCGGGTCGCGGTGCGGTCCGTGAAGAGGGGCGCGGAGCCGATCAGCTGCGTGTCCCCGTTGAAGCCCTTCGCGGTGAGGGTGACGTCGGCTCCGGGGGCGAACGACGAGCCGGAGAGCTCGGCGGTGGCTCCGAAGCTCATCGAGCGGATGTCGCGGTCCACTCCGAGCGCGTTCGTGATGGTGAAGAACGTGTCGGTCTGGTCGGTGAGCCCGGCGACGTTCGCCGCGCCCGGCCCGTAGGCGGCGATGCGCAGCTGCGTTCCGGTGTGCTGCTGCGATCCGCCCTCGGCGGCGGTGCCGTACGACACCTTCATGGTGCTGCCGTCGGCGGTCTTCAGCGCGGTGCTGAGCGAGGTCGGCGGGGTCGAGTCGACGATCTGGCTGGAGTGGGCGTGGTCGGCGGTGACGATGACGAGGGTGTTCCCGTCCGCCTCGGCGAACGCGAGCGCGGCCTGGACGGCCTCGTCGAGGTCGACGGTCTCGCCGATCTGGCCGCACGCGTTCGCGGCGTGGTCCTGCTTGTCGATGCTCGCGCCCTCGACCTGGAGGAAGAAGCCCTTGTCGCCGGTGTCGAGGAGGTCGATCGCCTTCTCGGTCATGGAGCGGAGCGTCGGCTGCTCGGCCGGACGGTCGGGGTTCGCGACGCAGGTCTGCGGGGCGGCGTCCGCTCCGCCGACCGTCGCCGGGGTGGGCGCGTAGCGGACGGGCAGGTTGCCGGAGTTGAACAGTCCGAGCACGGGCGCGTCCTGGTCGGCGACGGTCAGCGCGTCGAGCTGCGCGGCGGTGGCGGCAGTCGTGGCGTCCCCGAGCACCTGGAAGCCGCGCTCCGCGGCCTGCTGGAACAGCGGCTCGCCGCTCCAGTCGCCGGCGCGGGCGACCTGCGCGAAGCTGGCCGAGCCTCCGCCGAGGGTCAGGTCGGCGCGGGTGTCGAGGATCTGCTCGCTGATCGAGCCGAGTCCGCCGTTCTCCAGCGCGTCGTCGCCGCAGCTCGCGCTGTCGGGTCCGTAGCAGCTGCGGGCGTCGACGTGAGCGGCCTGCACGGCCGGGGTGGCGTCCTGGATCTCGGCGGTGGTGACGTTGCCGGTCTTCAGGCCGTTCGCCTTCGCGATCTCGAGGAGGGTGTCCTTGCGCTGCTGGTCGATGTCGACCGAGATGGCGTTGTCGTAGGTCTTGGTGCCGGTGGCCCAGGCGCTGCCGGTGGCGGCGGAGTCGGGCACGTAGTCCGGGGCGCCCTTGACGGCGCCCGTCGCCGGGTCGTCCGCGCGGGAGAGCGAGTAGGTCGTGTACTGGCCGGTGATCGGCAGGGCGTCGATCCCGGGGAAGCGGCCGGCCGCTCCGTACTGGTAGTTGCGGGCGACGGTGATCTCCGAATCGCCCATGCCGTCCCCGATGAGGAGGATGACGTTCTTCGCGTCCTGCTCCTTCACCGCTGCGCGCAGCGAGTCGGAGAGGTCGGCGTCGACCGGGGAGATGCGGGCCGCTCCGCCGGTGGCGGAGAGGTCGGCGGCACCGACGGCAGTGGCGGCGCCGGGTGCGGCCAGGGCGGCGGCGCAGACCAGAGCAGCGGCCGAGAGGGCCAGAGCGGAGCGTCCGCGGTTCGCGGAGCGGAACAGTCGTGTCACGTCGTGGACTCCTTGAGAGGTGAGACCCCGGAAAGGGGCACGCTCATCTCACTCCTGATCGCCGCGTCGGTGGGTGAACGGTGATGCATAGCTGAGTGAACTTTCCGACGAGGGCTCTCGGCCCCGGCGGCCCGCCGGAGCGTCCTGCCGACCGGCGTCCTGCCGACCGGCGCTCACCGGGAGCGTCGGTCGGCAGGGGCGCGGTCGCCGGGAGCCTTTCGGGTCAGCGCTGGACGAGCGGGACGGCGATGTCCGTGACGTTCGCGCCGATGGCGCCGAGCGGAGTCGCCGTGCCGTTCAGCAGTCCGATCTCGTAGAGCGACCCGTTGACGGCGGCGAGGCCGACCGAGCCGATGGAGCTGCCGTTGCGGAGGACGGAGTAGATGTCGAAGCCGGTCGCACCCGCTGCGTCGAGGCCGAGCTTCCCGGTCGGCGCCAGGGTGCCGGCGTTGGCCGGGGACTGGATCGCGATCTGGTCGAGGGCCGTGTCGAGGACGAACAGGGTGGTCGCGCTGTTCGCGTCGAGGTCGTTGTTCGTGTACGCGGCCCCGGCGACACCGGTGGCCACGGCGGGCGCGGCGTAGCTGAGCGTGCCGTCGGCGACCGTCGCGGCGCCCGCGGTGGCGAACGGCTGACGGAGGTTCTGGCCCGTGTCGCTGACCACGCGGAGCGCGTTGGCGGCGGGGTTGAAGTCGACGCCGAAGGAGGTGCCGCTCAGCGCCACGGTGAGACGGGTCACCTGGGTGGCCGCGCCGGTGGACGGGTTGATGGAGTAGACGCCGGCGCTCGCCGCGTTGTCCCCGACGCCGTAGAGGGCGCCGTCCTGGACCCGGTAGTCGATGCCGATGAGCGCGGTGTCGCCGCCGGTGAGGCCGCTGACGGCGACGCGGTTGGTGACCTTGCCGGGCTTGGTCGGGTTGAACTGCACGAGCTTCGTGCCGCCGTCGGAGAGTCCGACGACCCGCAGCTTCGCCGCCACGGAGCGGACCGCGTTGATCAGGTTCCTGTCCGACGCGCTGCTGGAGTCGCTGGTCGCCGCGGCGGGAGCGACGCTGCTCGCTCCGGCGAGCACGGGTGCCACCGCCATCACGCCCGCGACGGCGACAGCTGCGATACCGACTCTGATGTTCCTGGTCATCGTGCACTCCTCGAGACTTGCGGTCGCCGGAGATCGGCGGCTCGGAGGGGGATACCGTCCGGAGCGCGCGAGCGTTCATCCGATCCGGAGATCCGTGCCCCGTCACTCCGGCGAGCCGTCGGCGAACCGGCGGAGCGCGGCCGCGTAGCGGTCCGGGTCCCGGTGGTCGCTGTCGGTCAGGAGCAGCACCGAGCCGGAGACGGCGCGCGTGTACTCGCCGCGGCAGGGGAGGGTGACCACCGTCCTCAGTCCGGCCTCCCAGGCGGGGACGAGGGAGCCGAGGCAGCGCCGCTCCGGGGCGGCGTCCAGCGGGACGTCCCGCGCGTCCATCCGGGCGGACCGCAGCTCGTCGTGCCAGGCGCGGAATGGGGCTCCGAGGGAGTCGTCGCGGAAGCGCTCGCGCCAGCCGGGCCCGCGAGCGAGGTCGAGGAGGCGTGCGCGCTCGAGCGATCCGTCGGAGGTGCTGGAGAGCTGCCGGAGGAGCGGGCCGGTCTCGACCGCCAGATGCTCGACGCAGTCCTGCCACAGCTGAGGCCAGGCGCGCTGCTCGTCGGCGCCGGGCTCCGCCGACCCGACCCGTTCCGGGGACCGCTCGAGCGGCGGCGGCCCGTCGCCCGCCGGAGTGAAGCCCCACGCTTCGCGGATCCAGAGGAGCTCGAGCAGCGCCGCGGGGTTGTCCTCGACCGTGATGACCATCTCCGACGGCCAGGGGTCGCCGGGAAGAGGACGGGATGCGCGCATGAGAGGAGCTCCTTCCGAGGGGATGAGGTCGGATCGTGCCGGAGAAGGCTCCAGGGAGGCTGGACTCGCGTCGGCCGACGCGCCACTCCTCCGGGCGCCCAGCGGCGTCGCCGGTGATCGTCCCCGGGAGCGGTCGAGGACGGCGCCGAGCGCCTCCCGAATGTCGGTGCCCCCGACCTACACTCGGACGCGTTCGAACACACGTTCGATGCGATGAGGAGGGAGCCGACCATGAGCGTGACTGTCGTGGAGCGCATCGCGACTCCGGCCTCGGACGCCGTCGCCGTCACCTTCCTCGTCACCAGCGAGGCCGTGGCGGCGGGATTCCCGTCGCCGGCGCAGGACTACTTCGACGGGTCCCTCGACCTCAACGACCACCTGATCCGCGACAAGACGTCGACGTTCATCGTCCGTGTCTCGGGCGAGAGCATGGTCGGCGCGGGCATCAGCGACGGCGACGAGCTCGTGGTCGACCGGTCGATCACGCCGACGCACGGGAGCGTCGTCATCGCGATCCTCGACGGCGAGCTGACCGTCAAGCGCCTCGAGCTGCACTCCGGGGGAGTGGTCCTGCGGGACGAGAACCCGGAGTACCCGCCGATCCACGTCGCCGAGCTGAGCGACCTCCAGGTGTGGGGCGTCGTCACCGTCTGCCTCCACCGGCTGCACCGTGCGCTCTGAGCGGCGCATCGCCCTGGTCGACGTGAACTCGTTCTACGTCTCCTGCGAGCGGCTGTTCGATCCGAGGCTCGCGGGCCGACCGGTCGTCGTCCTCTCGAACAACGACGGCTGCGTGGTCGCCCGCTCCGACGAGGTGAAGAGGCTCGGGATCGAGAACGGCACGCCCTGGTTCCAGATCGAGCCGCTCATCCGCTCCGGTCGCCTCCCGGACGTGATCGCCCGCTCCAGCAACTACGAGCTGTACGGCGAGCTGTCCGCGCGCGTGATGGAGCTGCTGGGCCGCTACTCCGCCTGGCAGGAGGTGTACTCGATCGACGAGTCCTTCCTCGGCGTCGACGGCGACGTGGCGGAGCGGGCGAAGGTCGGCCGGGCGATGCGGGCGGCCGTCGCGAAGAACGTCGGGCTGCCCGTCTGCGTCGGCTTCGGCCCGAGCAAGACGCTCGCGAAGTTCGTCAACAAGGGCGGAGCGAAGAAGCACCCGCGCCTGGGGGGCGTCTGCGACACCGACTGGTACACACCCGAGCAGCTCGACGCGCTGATGGCCTCCCAGCACGTCACCGAGCTGTGGGGAGTCGCCGGCCGCACCGGGAAGCGCCTCGCGGAGCTGTCCATCCACACCGTCCGCGACCTCCGCGACGCGGACCCCGCGCTGATCCGCAAGAAGTTCTCGGTCGTCCTGCAGCGCTCCGTCTACGAGCTGCGCGGCGTCGACTGCATCCCCCTCGAGGCCGCTCGCACCGTCCGTGACCAGCTGATCTTCTCCCGGTCGTTCGCCACTCCCGTGACGACGATCGCGGACATGGAGCAGGTGCTCTCCGTCTACGCGCAGCGCGCCGCCCACCGCCTCCGCGCTCAGGAGTCGGTCACCAGGACGATGAGCGCGTTCGCGTCGACGTCGCCGTTCGCGGACGCGCCCTACGAGTCCGCCGGCGGCCTGGCCGGCTTCCCCGTCCCCACGGACGACCCGGTGGCGATGGTGAGGGCCGCGATCGGCACCCTGCGCCCGCGGCTGCGGGAGGGCGCGCGCTACGTGCGGGCCGGCGTCATCCTCACGAACCTGTCGCCTCGGAACTCCCACGCACTGCTCGAGATCTTCGACACCGCCTTCGACACGAAGGGCCTCGGCGCCACCATCGACGCCGTGACGAAGCGCCACGGCCGGTCCGCGGTCGGCCTCGGGCTGGCAGGCATCCGCACGGGGCCGGTGTGGACGATGAAGCGCGACGCCCTCTCGCTCCGGGCGACGACGCACTGGGGCGAGCTGGCGACGGCCCACGCGCGGTGAGCCCGCCGGCGGGGAGATCGGGTCATCCGACGCGTAGGCGCCCGGGGCGCTCTCGGGCAGGCTCGTCGCCATCGACGAGTGTCGGTGCGGGGACGGCGGGAGGACCCATGGCCGAGAGCTGGCAGGACGCGTCGGTGCGGGGCGTCGCGATGATCGAGAACGAGCTGGTCGTGCGCGACTTCCTCGAGGTGTGGGGCGCTCGCGACAGCCGCCAGCTCATCCCGTTCCTGCATCCGGAGGTCGTCTACAGCGCGTCGAGTTCGCAGGAGATCGCGGGGCGGGCGCGGGTCCTCGAGATGTGCGACGAGGTCCACCGGGCGTTCACCGAGATCCGGATCGCCCTCGTCACGATCGCCGTCGCCGGCAGCGTCGTCCTCACCGAGCACGCCCTGCACCTCCGCTCGGACACGGGGGAGGGCCACTGGCTCCGCTGCTTCGGGAGCTACGAGCTCCGCGGCGAGCAGATCGTCACCTGGCGGCAGCTCCATGGCTGAGGGCCTCGCGTGACGGCGGTGACCGGCCCCGCGCGCCTCAGGCTCGCCCTGGTGCTGCTGGCCATCGCCTCGGGCGCGACCGACGCGTTCGCGTTCCTCCTGCTCGGCGGCATCTTCACCGCGAACATGACGGGCAACCTGGTGCTGCTGGGGCTGTACCCCCGCTCCGCCTGGCTGACGACCGCGGCCGGAGCGGTCACGGCGATCGTCTTCTTCGCCGGAGCGGTCTACGCCGGGTTCCGCACGACCCGGGCGCGCACGCCGTCGACCGGCGACGGGAGACGTCCGCTCCGCGCGATCGCGCTCGTGGGGGTCGTCCTGCAGCTCGCCGTCGCGGTCGCCTGGCCGACGGTGCAGGGCGGCACGTCGCTGCTCGTGGACTGCGCGTTCATCGCGACCAGCGCGGCGGCGCTGGGGCTGCAGACCGTGCTCGCGAAGCGCATCTCCGGCGCCGCCGGCCTGACGACCACGTTCGTCACGGGCACGCTCACGAGCCTGATGCAGGAGCTCGCCGAGCGCTCGTCCGGGTCGAGGACCCTCCAGGCGCTCATCGTCGCGAGCCTCGCGGGCGGGGCCGTCGTCGGAGCGGCGACCGTGACGCTCGCTCCGGCCTGGGCCCCGACGCCGGCCCTGGTGCTCTCGGCGGTCGCCGTCGTGCTTCTCTTCGCGCACCGCGCGCGAGCCGTGCCCGCGGGAGCGGAGCCCGGGGCCCCGCGTCCCGCGTGACCGGGATCAGGCGTCGAGCGCCCACTTCGGCCGGACCCAGTGGCAGGTGTAGCCGCCGGGGTGCTTGCGCAGGTAGTCCTGGTGCTCCTCCTCGGCGTCCCAGAACTCGCCGGCGGGCTCGACCTCGGTGACGACCGGTCCGGGCCAGCGGCCCGACGCGTCGATCTCGGTGATCGTCTGGCGCGCGACCCTCTCCTGCTCAGGCGAGAGGAAGAGGATCACGGAGCGGTAGGCCGTGCCGATGTCGTTGCCCTGACGGTTCTTCGTCGTCGGGTCGTGCACCTGGAAGAAGAACTCGAGCAGGTCGCGGTAGGAGAGATGCTCGGGATCGAACTCGATCTCGACCGCCTCCGCGTGGTCGCCGTGGTGGCGGTAGGTCGCGTTCGGCGTGCTGCCGCCGGCGTACCCGGCGCGGGTGCTGAAGACGCCCGGCATGTCGCGGATGAGCTCCTGGAGCCCCCAGAAGCATCCGCCCGCGAGGATCGCGCGCTCCTCGGCCATCAGACGCCTGCCTTCGTGTCGTGCGCGGACTCGCGCGGAGAGATCATCATGCGCGCAAGTCCATCACGGCCGAGGACGTCGCGGCGAGCGTCGGACGACTCTCGGAGCAGACCGTCGGCGGGGGAGCCGGGCGTGTCCCGCCCGAGCGCTCCGTCACTGAGATCGGTACGCCGCCGGAGATGCACCGGTGGGAACGAGTCATCTGACCGGGTCGCTCCGGGTGCCCCCGTTCCTACGCTCGTCGGTACAACCGAGGAGAGAGCGGAGCCGACCATGGAGCAGCCGAACGTCGAGACGCGCAGTGCACGGCGGGTGATCGAGACCCTGACCGCCAACGGCGTGAAGTACGTCTTCGGGATCCCGGGAGCGAAGATCGACGCGGTCTTCGACGTCCTCGCCGACGAGGGGCCGGAGCTGATCGTCTGCCGGCACGAGCAGAACGCCGCCTTCATGGCCGCCGCGGTGGGACGGCTCACGGGCAGCCCGGGGGTCGTCCTCGTGACCTCCGGCCCCGGCACGACCAACCTCGCCACCGGCCTGCTCACGGCCAACACGGAGCAGGACCCGGTCGTCGCGCTCGCCGGGGCCGTGCAGCTCTCCGACCGCCTCAAGCGCACGCACCAGTCGATGGACGCGGCCGCCTTCCTCACCACCGTGACGAAGTACACGGTCGAGTCGACGGATCCGGACGACGTCTCGGAGGCGGTCAGCAACGCCTTCCGCGCCGCGGTCACCGAGCCCCGCGGCGCCGCGGCGGTCGTCCTGTCGGCCAGCGTGATGGCCGCGCCGACCTCGCAGGTCATCACCCGGGCGGCCACGGGGCCGACGAGCGGTCCGGCGCGCGCCGAGGACCTCACGCACGCCGCCGACCTGATCAACACCGCGGAGCGGCCCGTCCTCCTCGTGGGCCTCCGCGCGTCGGAGCCGGAGACCGTCGCGGCCCTGCGGGCCCTGATCAGCGAGACGGAGCTGCCGGTGATCGAGACGTTCCAGGCGGCCGGCCTCGTCTCCCGCGAGCTCGAGGACCACTACCTGGGCCGCGTCGGCCTCTTCAAGAACCAGCCCGCCGACCTCGCCCTCGCCGAGTCCGACCTCGTCGTCGCGATCGGCTACGACGCCGTCGAGTACGACCCGGTGATCTGGAACAGCGACGTCGACCGCCGGATCGTCCACATCGACTCCGTCGACGCCCCGCTGGACAACCACTACCTGCCGGCGCTGGAGCTGAAGGGCGATCTCGCGCAGACGGTCGCGGCCCTCACGCCCCTCGTCTCCGGCCTGCAGCTCGACGAGGACGCGGCCGACCGGGTCGCCCGGCACCGGAGCGAGCTGGAGCGGATCGACGACGCGGCGCGGACGGCCGAGGCGGCTCCCGGGACCGTCGATCCCGCCCGCCTCGTGCTCCTGATGCGCGACCTGCTCTCGGACGACGCCACCGTGGCCTGCGACATCGGCTCGAACTACATCTTCATGGCCCGGCACTTCCGGGTGTACGAGCCCAAGCACCTGCTCTTCTCGAACGGGCAGCAGACCCTCGGCGTCTCCTTCCCGTGGGGCATGGCGGCGAGCCTCCTGCGCCCCGGGACCCCGGTGGTCTCCGTCTCGGGTGACGGAGGGTTCCTGTTCTCCGCGACGGAGATCGAGACGGCGACGCGGCTCGGCCTCTCGTTCACGCACGTGATCATGCGGGACGACACCTACGACATGGTCGGCTTCCAGCAGCTGCTGAAGTACGGCCGCAAGTCCGGGGTCCAGCTCGGCGACTACGACATCGAGAAGTTCGCGGCGGCGTTCGGCGCCACGGGCAGGCGGGTGAGCGGCCTCGCCGAGTTCGAGGAGGCGTTCCGGGCGTCCCTGGCCGAGCCGGGCGTCTCGATCATCGACGTCGCGGTGGACTACAGCCGCAACGTCGACATCGCCGCTCACCTGGTCGAGGACGCCTTCGAATGAGCACGCACACGGTCGACTCGACCGACGACTACGCGATCTACCAGAGCTCGACCATGGCCGCGCTGCTGGCCGGGGTGTATGACGGGGACCTGACGATCCGCGAGCTGCTCACCCACGGCGACCTCGGGCTGGGCACCTTCAACCACCTGGACGGCGAGATGGTGATCGTCGACGGCGTCTGCTACCACCTGCGCAGCGACGGCTCCGTCCAGGTCGCGGACGGCGACGACCGGACGCCCTTCGCGGCCGTGCTGCCCTTCCACGCGACCACGACGTTCACGGTCGAGGAGCCGACCGGTCTCGCCGGACTCACCCGGCTGATCGACGACGCGGTCGACGGCGGGAACATCCCCGTCGCCCTGCGGATCGACGGCCGGTTCACCGAGGTCCGCACCCGGACCGTCGGCGAGCAGACGGAGCCGTACCCGCCCCTGATCGAGGCGACCGCCCACCAGAGCGTCACCGGCATCGCCGACACCCGCGGCACGATCGCGGGCTTCCGCACTCCGCAGTTCGAGCAGGCCGTGTCGGTCCCCGGGTACCACCTGCACTACGTCGACGACGCCCGCGAGAAGGGCGGGCACGTCCTCGACGTGACCGTGGCCGAGGTGACGGTCTCGCTCACGACCGTCGCCGGACTGCACCTCGCGCTCCCGGAGACGGACCAGTTCCGCCGGGCGGACCTGGCGATGAAGGACATCGCGGCGCAGGAGGCGCGAGCGGAGGGGTGAGGCGGGCGGGACCTCCGGGGAGACGGGCCGGCCGTGACCCGTCTCCCCCGGAGGCCGGTCAGGGCGCGAGCTCCTCGCGGACGATCGCTGCTCCCGCGCTCAGCGCGCTGAGCTTCCCCCAGGCGAGGTCGCGGGGCAGCGGTGCCATGCCGCAGTTCGTGCTCGGGAGGAGCAGGTCCGCGTCGACGAACCGGAGGGCGCGGCGCAGGGTGTCGGCGACCTCCTCGGGCGTCTCGACGGTCCCGCTCGCCACGTCGATCGCTCCGAGCATGACCTTCTTGCCGCGGACGAGCTCGATCAGCTCCATCGGCACATGGGAGTGGTGGCTCTCCAGCGAGACGATGTCGAGAGAGGACTGCTGGAGGAGCGGCAACGACTCCTCGTACTGCCGCCACTCCGACCCGAGGGTCGCCTTCCAGTCGGTGTTCGCCTTGATCCCGTAGCCGTAGCAGATGTGCACCGCGGTCTCGATGCGGAGTCCCTGCGCCGCCCTCTCCAGCGCGGCCACACCCCAGTCGTGCACCTCGTCGAAGAAGACGGTGAAGGCGGGCTCGTCGAACTGGACGATGTCGACTCCGGCGTCCTGGAGGGCTCGCGCCTCCTCGTTGAGGATGGTCGCGAACTCCCACGCCAGCTTCTCGCGGCTCCCGTAGTGCCGGTCGGAGAGGGTGTCGATCATCGTCATCGGGCCGGGCAGCGCCCACTTGATGGGCTGATCGGTCTGCTCGCGCAGGAACCGGGCGTCGTCGGCGAACACGGGCCTCTCGAGGCCCACGGCGCCGACGACGGTCGGCACGCTCGCGTCGTACCGGTCGCGGATGCGGACCGTCTCGCGCCGCTCGAAGTCGACGCCCGTGAGGTGCTCGATGAACGTCGTGACGAAGTGCTGGCGGGTCTGCTCCCCGTCGCTGACGATGTCCAGGCCCCGGTGGTGCTGCTCGTGGACGGCGGCGCGCAGGGCGTCCTGCTTGCCTTCGGCCAGGGCGTCGCCGGTCAGCCGCCACGGGGACCACAGGGTCTCCGGCTGCGCGAGCCACGACGGCTTCGGCAGGCTGCCGGCGATCGAGGTGGGCAGGAGCGGGAGGGACGTCGAGGCTCCGCGCGCGCTCATCGGACCGCTCCCGCGTACCCGGCGGCCCACTGCCGCAGCCGCTCCCCGTGCGGCTTCATGAGGTGCTCCTCCGCGAACCGCCCCTGCTCGACCGCGAGCCGGCCGCGCTCCTCGCGGTCGTAGGAGACCGCGGGCCGCACGTAGTCCTGCTGCTCCAGGTCCGGCCGGTAGACGTCGGCGGCGGCCGAGCGCGCGCCGTAGATCTCGGGCCGGTAGATCCTCTGGAACGTCTCCATCGTGCTGATCGTGGCGATGAGCTGGAGGTCCGAGTAGTCCTCCAGCAGGTCGCCGCCGCAGTAGAACGCGAGCGGCGCCGTGCTGCCGGGCGGCATGAAGAAGCGGACCCCGAGGCCCATCTCCGCGAAGTACCGGTCGGTCAGCGAGAGCTCGTCCTGCCGGTACTCGACGCCGAGGATCGGATGGAGGGTCCCGGTGCGCCGGTACGTCCTGCTCGTCGAGACGCTGATGCAGATGACGGGCGGCGTCGACGAGAGCTCCGCGTACTGCGCGGAGTCCCGGAAGTGCTGGAAGAGCGCGCCGTGCAGGACGCCGAAGTCGTCGGGGACGGTGAAGCCGGCCTGCGCGGCGTTGACCGCCGGCAGCCGCACGCTGAAGTCGTGGTCGCGGAGGTAGGAGGAGAAGTTGTTCCCCAGTGTCCCCGGCTGACATCGGCCGGTGCGGCGGTCGAGGATCCGGGTGCGCAGGACCTCCAGCAGGGGGAACTCCCGGTCCTCGCCGTCCGTGGTGAGCCGCAGCCCGACGGAGACGATGTCGAGCCCGACCGTGTAGCGGCCGCGGCTCGGATCGTCGCCCGGCACGAGATCGTTCAACCGGTCGTCGATCATCCGCAGCGCGGTCCGGAGGTTCTCCCGGCGGCGCTCGCCGCGGGCAAGATTCGCGAAGTTGGTGGTGATCCGGGAGCTCCGGGCCGGCGAGTAGTCCTCGTCGAAGGGGGTGAGGGTGATGCTGAAGGCGGGTTCGTTCGTCATGATCGGCCGATCGGTAGGAGGGACTGGGGCGGGGCGGGTCCCCTACGTCCCGAAGAGGTTGGCGCGGGTCCCGCCGGGAGCGAGCTCGTCGCGGAGGATCCCGCGGCGGCGCAGGACGGGGACGAGGTCGTCGAGCATCCGGTGCAGGGTGACCGGGTGCAGGTCCCCGGAGAGGAGGAGCCCGTCGCTGCCGCCGTCGTCGCCGAGCTCCTCGACGAAGTCGGCGAACTCCTCCGCGGTGCCGACGAAGCCGGCGCGCTCGGCGACGCGGCCCTTGCGCGCCTTCCTGGTCAGCAGCTCCCGCAGCGGAGCGTCCTCCGTGCCGCCGTACAGGCCGGCGATGGTGCCGTGCGAGACGTGCTCGCCGAACACCGACCGCGGGACGGGGAGGTCCAGGTCCAGCCCGGTGAGGTCGGTCTCCAGGTCGCTCGACCAGCCGAGCGCGATCCGCCGCAGCGCGTCCTCGTCGGGGTGGCGCGACGCCTCGACGACGCGCGCGGCCTCCTCCGGGCTCGACACGATCTCGGGCTTCACGACGAAGAGCACGCGGAGGTCGTCCGCCGTCCGCCCGTGCTGCTCGGCCGCGGCGAGCACGCGCGCCCGGTAGTCGCGGACCGCCCGGGCCTCCAGCGGCGCGAGGGCGAGCTGCACGTCCGACTGCGTGCCGGCGAAGGCCAGGCCGCGCGGAGACCCGCCGGGGGAGACGACGATCGGGTCGCCGTTCTCGAAGGGGACGGCGTTCAGGGGTCCGTCCACGCGGAAGTGCTCCCCGCGGTGGCGGAACGCGTCGATCCGGGTGCCATCGGCGTAGCGGCCCGACTCGGGGTCGGCGACCAGCGCGCCCTCGCCCCAGCTGTGCCAGAGCCGGCGGACGACCGCCATCCACTCGTCGGCTCGGTCGTAGGCCGCGTCGTGCGACAGCGGCTCCAGGCCCACGTGACGGGCGCTGCCGACGTCGGTGACCAGGTTGATCCCGAAGCGGTCGGAGCTGAGGTGCTGCAGCGTCGCCGCCTGCCGGGCGGCGAGGTACGGGGGCGTGATGCCGGCGTTGATCGTCGGGGCCAGCCCGATCCGCTCGGTCGCCGCGAACAGGTACGGCGCCAGGAGGAGCGGATCGTGCTTCGGCCCGCCGTACGCTCCCCGCACCCGCAGGTCGAGCGTCTCCGGGGAGCCGAGCGAGACGGCGTCCTCCATCACGATCAGCTCGAAGCCGGCCTGCTCCAGCTCGCGGGCCGACTGCTGGTAGAGGCCGGGCTTCGTCCAGTCGTGGTTCCACTCCCGGTAGGGGTGCCCCCAGCCCTGCGGTCCGAAGCCGCGGGAGAAGAACCAGCCGAAGTGCTGACGGCGCGCCACGCTCACACCTCCGCGAGCACGGGCAGGGCGCGAGCGCGCACCGCGGCGAGCCCGCGCTCGAGGTCGCGGAGGAGGTCGTCGACGTCCTCGATCCCGATCGACAGCCGGAGGAGCCCGGGGTGGATCCCGGCGGCGGCGCGCTCGGCGGGGGTGCGTCCGGCGTGGGTGGTCGACGCGGGGTGCAGCACCAGGGAGCGCACGTCGCCGAGGTGAGTCATGTGGCTGAACAGCTCGACGGCGTCGATGAAGGCGGCCGCGCCCGCCTCGCCTCCGGCCACGGTGAAGGAGAAGACGGAGCCCTGCCCGCGGGGGAGCAGCCGCTGCGCGAGGGCGAACGACGGGCTCGACTCCAGGCCGGAGTAGTCGACCGACACGACCTCGGGCCGCTCCTCGAGGAAGCGGGCGACGGCGAGGGCGTTCGCCGAGTGCCGCTCGACCCGGAGCGACAGCGTCTCGACGCCCTGCCGCAGCAGGAAGGAGTTCAACGGTGACGGCGTCGGTCCCAGGCGGGAGACCACGATGTCCCGCGTGTACGAGACGAAGGCGCGCCGGCCGTGCTGCTCGGTCCAGCTGCGCCCGCCGAACGACCGCTCCTCCTGGTTGAGGTGCGGGAAGAGCGCGGGGCGCGCCGCCCAGTCGAACGTGCCGGCGTCGACGATCACGCCGCCGAGGGCGGAGCCGTGTCCGGCGAGGAACTTGCTGGTCGAGTGCACGACCACGTCGGCCCCGTGCTCGATCGGGCGGAGGAGGTACGGGGTCGCGAGCGTGTTGTCGACCACGAACGGCAGCCCGTGCCGGTGCGCGATCGCGGCCAGCGCCGGGAGGTCCAGCAGATCGTTCTTCGGGTTCGGGATCGGCTCGCCGAAGAGGACCCGGGTGTCGGGCCCGATCCGCCGTTCCCACTCGCCGAGGTCCGACGCGTCGTCGACGAAGTCCACGCCGATCCCGAGCCGTCCGAAGTTCTGCACCAGCAGCCCGCGGTTGCCCTCGTACAAGCGGCGCGACGAGAGCACCCGGTCACCGGCCTGCAGGATCCCCAGGAGAGCGGAGGCGGTGGCCGCCTGGCCGCTCGCCACCAGGATCGCCTCGGCACCGCCCTCGAGATCGGCGAGCCGGCGCTCGACCTCCTCGGTGGTCGGGTTCCCGTTGCGGGTGTACAAGTAGCCCTCGTCCTCCCCGGCGAACCTCTCGCGGGCGTGCTCGAAGCTGTCGAACACGAAGCCGGCGCTGAGGTGCACGGGAGTGACGCGCGCCCCGTGGGCGCCGTCGGGCGCGGCACCGGCGTGCACCTGGCGCGTGGTGAAGCCTGCCGCCGCGGAGGCACGGGGTGCGGGCGCCGCGGTCGTGGTCGCGGCGCTCGCCGCAGCAGTGGTCGCGGTGGTCGCCGGTGCAGTGATCGTCACGGTGTGCTCCTGTCCAGACGCCCGGAAGGCGGATGCCGGGAGCCTGTCAGGCCGAGGGGAGTGCGCGTCGGATCGTGACGGAGTGTGACTGCGAGGGCGCGCCGTCGCGGGTCGTGGACGTCGACCGCTCGGAGTCCGCGGGTCGTGACTCAGCTGTGCGTCGTGTTCGCCCGGATCTCCTCGACGGACAGCTCCGGCGCACCGCCTGCCGCGGCCGCCGGGTCCATCCAGACGAAGTCCCAGTGGTGGCCGTCGAGGTCGTCGAAGCTCTTCGAGTACATGAACCCGTGGTCCTGCTCGCCGGCCGGGGTCGCGCCCGCGGCGAGGGCCTTCCCGTGGAGGGTGTCGACCTCCTCCCTGCTGTCGGCGCTGAGGGCGAGCTGCACCTCGGTCGAGGTGGTGGCGTCGATGATCGGCTTGCTGGTGAACTCGGCGAAGAACTCCCTCGTGAGCAGCATCGCGGTGATGGTGTCGCTGATCACCACGCTGACGGCGTTCTCGTCGCTGAAGCCCTCGTTGATCGAGTAGCCGAGCGACTCGTAGAAGGCCCTCGCCCGGGCGAGATCGGCGACGGCCAGGTTGACGAAGAGCATGGTGGGCATCGGAGCACCGTTCCTGTCGGGACGCCGGTGGCGCGCCGCCGCCGGTCGTGACTGCATGATGATGACCGGCCGGCGGCGGTGTCAAGGAAGCGCCGTCGAGAAGGCGGTGGATGCCCGGCGCGGGGCGTCCGGAGGAGGACGCGGCGCACGGATGCCGCGGATCTGCTGGACTGGCCTCGAGCACCGCAGCACGAGCAGGAGGGAGCGGAGATGATCCGGACCCTCGTTCCCACCGTCCTCGCGGCCGCCCTCCTCGCGGCCGGCTGGACCGCGATCGGACCCTCGCATCCGGTCTTCGCCGCGGTCGCGCAGATGGTCCTCACCAGCTGGGCGGCCCTGACCTTCGGTGCGCGCACGCGTCCGCTCGAGCAGCCCTGGTTCGACGTGGGTCGCCGCGAGCCGGCGCTGCTGCGGGCGCTCGGGGTCGGCGTCTTCGGCCGGCTGCTCGACATCGTCGGGTGGAACCGCCTCGTCACCCGCGAGCGCGGCTTCGACGGCACGCGCGCGGGACTGACCGCTCTCGATCAGCACACCCGCCGCTCCGAGGCGGTGCATCTCGCGTGCACGGCCGTCGGAGTCGCGCTCGCCCTCTTCGCGACGGTCACGGGTGCGACGGGCGGCGCGGCCTGGCTGCTCGGGTCCACGATCGCCGTCCAGCTCTACCCCGCGCTGCTGCAGCGGCTGGTGCGGGCGCGCATCCAGCGGGCGGGGCGGGCGGCGCGAGGTGCGCTTCACGTCGCGGACGCGGGAGACAGCGCCGCCGACGGCGGACCGACCACGGCTCCCGAAGGGCGGTGATCACGGGGTCCCCGACGCGCCGCGATCGTCACCGGGATCGGCCAGGGGATGGCGGCGCGCGAGGACATCGCGAGCCACGTCGGGCGGATCGCGCCGGTCGTCCTCCGCCGCCGTCAGCAGGAGAGCGAGGGCCGTGTCGGCGGGGACCCGCTGCGCTGCGCTGATGAAGCCGACGGCCTGCAGCACGGCGATCGTCCCCGGCGTGAGCGGGGCGCGGGACGCCGCCCAGCGACGGACCTCGGCGTCGTCCGTGTCCTCGGTCAGAGCGTCGGCCAGGAGGCGTGGAGGGAGGGCATGGGCGGGCCGGTCAGTACCCGAAGCCGTGCTCGAGCTCGACGTCGAAGGTGACGTCGTCCTCGCTCGGCTGCACGGGGAACACTCCCGTGAGCGTCCTGGTGCGTTCGCGGATGCGGGCGACCTCGGCCGTGTTGTCCGGCTCCGGGAGATCGGAGGGAGTGGTCTCGGCGACCAGGGCGGCGCCGGCGTTGAGCAGGAACACCGCCTGCACGGTGCCGCCGTCGCCGCCGATGCCGGTGTACTCCACACGGTCCGCCGTGCTGCTCACGGCGAGGGCGACGCCGTACTCGATCAGAGCGTCCGCCGCGTCGTCTCCGACCAGCATCGTCTTGTTCGCGAAGAGGAGATGCTTCATGCCCCCAGCGTGCGCAGCGCCGGCGCCGACGGGGGAGAGACTTGACAGCTCCTGGGGCGGTCGACAGACGCGACCGCGGCACCCGGTGACGCCCGGTCGCGCCCGGTCGTCCTCGGCGTCGCCGAGACGGCACCCGTGGCGTCGGCCGTCCTCTGAGCAGGTCCGCGTCACAGGGACGTGGATCGACGGACCCGGGCTGATGTCGGCCGCCGAGACACCCGGCCGAGAGCAGGGCGACGTGACAGGCGGTGTCAGCGGACCATTCGCCGACGCCCGCGCCGCTTCTCCCCTGTGAGGATCAGGGCGGCGAGGAGCGCGGCGAGGAGTGCGCCGATGGTGTTCATGAACCAGTCGTTCGTGTCGCAGGAGCGGCCGATCGCCGGAACGCCCGCCTGGACCAGCTCGATCAGGGCGGACAGGCCGGAGACGGCGGCGGCGACGAGCAGGGGCCGGCCGACCGCGACCGCGAGCAGCAGGGCCCCGGGGAGCAGGAGCGCGATGTTCGCGAGGGTCTCGATGCCGTCGAACGGCACCGAGAACTGCACGGTGCAGAAGACCCGCGGCGTCCCGTCGGGCGGATACACGGTCAGCGCGATCCCCACGACGAAGGCGAGCGCGGCGAGGACGAGAAGAGACCTTCCCGCGCCGCGCCGGTGCAGCAGCCAGGCGATCGCCGTGACCACCGCGACCGCGATCCAGAAGGCGATCGGGACGAGCGCGGCGTGGTCGACGAGGAACGTGCTGATCACGGTGCTCCGCTTCGAGGTGTCGGGGTGGCGGGAGAGGAAGAGGTCTTCCGTTGACGGACGGCCCGCTCACTCCAGGTCGGCCTGTGCCGACGGCCGGCAGGCCTTCGGCGCGAGTCAGCTCCGGAGGGGAGAGCCTGCTGCGTCGAAGCGGTAGCCGCCGAAGGCGCCGCTGAGCAGCGGGCGCGCCGTCGCGATCGCGGCCTGGACCCGGGGGAGGGCGAGGGAGGCCCGATGCGCCTCGGCGCTCTCCCACAGCTCGACGACGAAGACGGTGTCGGGCTGCTCGTCGTCGACCCCGACCTCGTAGAGCAGGCAGCCGGCGTCGACGAGGTCGTCGTTGTGCTCGGTGAGGACGGCGACGAGCTCGTCGCGTCTGCCGGGGACGGCCCCGAGGGTGCCGACGTTCACGAAGGTCATGCCGCGAGGGTACCGCCGAGGACACCGGCGGCGGGTGGCCGTCTCGCCGGTCGGAGTGCGGTCGGGACGTCACGCTGGACGGAGTCGCCGTGCTCCCGCCTGCGAACCGCAGACCGGTCGCGCTCGGCCCGACGCCACGCCCGCTCGGGAGGATCGCGTCGCGAGAGAGAGGATCCCCGGTGGTCTCCGCGATCCCCGTCGGGTCCCACCGGCCAGGCATGGGCGTGCTCGGACCGACGGAGTGCGCCCGATCAGCCGGCGGGCCTGCTGAACAGATTGACGACGTTCCCGTCCGGGTCGCGGACGAGGGTGGAGCGGTTGCCCCACGGCATGGTGCTCGGCGGGAGCACCACGTCCTCGCTCCGGGGTGCGAGCTCGGCGAAGGCGCGGTCGACGTCGGCCACCTCGAACTCGAGCAGGACGGAGCGGTTCGACGCGGGGACGACGGCGCCGTCGAGCATCGCGACCGTCGAGGTGCGGGCGATCGCGAGGGTCGCACCCGCTTCCGTGAACTGCGCGAAGACCGGCGCCGGGCGCTCGGCCGGTCGGCCGACAACCTGCTCGTAGAAGGCGACGAGGCCGTCGAGGTCGTCGGTGACGATGCGGAGGGAGGTGAACGACATGGGGCTCCTTCAGGGCCGGGATGAGGTGATGGCACCAGGCTCGCCGGTCGTCGCGACACCGTCCTGTCGGTGTTTCCGAAGATCGTCCGGGACTCCGCGAGGTCCGCGGCGGCCGTCCCCGGAGCGGGTCAGTCGTCGACGACGGACCGCAGCCGTCCGTACTGGAGCGCGAGGTCCTCGGCTCGCAGGGTGCGCTGCGGAGGCCGCTCGTCGGTCACCTCGACCGACAGCATCCGGTCGCCGCGGAACGCCCGGACCCCCTCCCGCAGCCGGCACCACGCGATCAGGTACCAGTGCTCCTCCTTCCCGATCGAGCCGAGCGGTTCGACGTCGCGGACCGACTCCGCGCCGCTGCTGTCGCGGTAGCGCAGCCGGACGACACGATCCGGTCGGAAGGCCGTCGCGAACTCCGCCGGGACGACCGCCTCCTCCTCGCTCTCGAGGAAGTGCACCCGGGATGCGACCGCGCCGGCGCGGGCGGCCACGTCGTCCGGCAGGACCGCGAGCGTCTTCCGGGCGGCGGTCAGGGCCGCCTGCCGGAACGGACTGCGCTGCAGCGCGCTGAGGCCGATCAGCACCGCAACGGCCTCCTCCACCGTGAACCCGGCCGGACCGAGGGTCGCGGACGCGTCGATGACGTAGCCGCCCGTGCGGCCGGGCTCCGCCCAGATCGGCAGACCCGCCTGCTGCAGCGCGGACAGGTCCCGCTCGATGGTCCGCACCGACACCTCGAACCGCTCGGCGAGACGGCGCGCGCTCCGCGGCCGGGGCGAGACCGCCCGCAACTCCTCGACGAGCCCGTACAGACGATCGGTGCGGTTCACCCGACCATCATCCGCCCGGGCCTTCGGGGTGGCGTCCGTCGCCGGACTCACTGCGGAGAGATCTCCGCGGCAGCGGCCGCCGCGGGGCGCCTGCGGGAGGAGCCGTCCTGACGGTGGGCCGCCCTGGGAGTCGCCCGTCTACTCCGCGAGCGCGCGCAGGTGCACCGCCGCCCAGGAGCGGAACGGCGTCCACGTCTCGGAGATCTCGTCGATCGACCGGTCGTCGCAGTAGCGCTTCGCGACTTCGTCGCTCAGCCTGCCCTCGTTGCGCGGCAGGACGTCGGGGAAGTTCGCGCCGCGGATCACGACGAGCTCGGCCGAGAACGGCCCCATCCCCAGGATGCTCTGCACCTGGACGAAGGCCTCGGCCGGCTGGAGCGAGCGCAGGTGGGAGCCGGAGAGCTGTCCGTCGAGGGCGGCCTCGGCGATCGCCTGCAGGTACTCCGCCTTGCGGTCGGGCAGGTCGAGGGACGCCGCACGCAGGACGGCCGGGGACGGGAAGGCTCCGTCATCACCGAGCTGCTGCGCGAGACGCGTCCTGACCACCGCCGCCTGCCGGATCTGCAGCCGACGCGACAGGACCGTCCAGACCGCCGCCTCGTAGGGCGAGAAGAAGCCGCACGGCCGGAACCCGGGGAGCCGAGCCTGCGCGTCCGCGATGACCTCGTCGCGCGCCGCGACGTCGGGCCAGCTGCGCCCGTCGATGTCGATGGACAGCAGCCGACGGACCTGCTCGGTCGCGGCGTCCAGGTCGCCCGGGCCCTCGACCACGATGCGGGCGGACGGCCCGTCCTGGGTGACCACGACGTCCACTCGCTGCCAGTCGGCATCGCAGAGGAGGGCGGAGCGGATGCCCGCGGCCTGCGGCTGCGACGCGAGCCGGTTCGGGGTGAAGCCCTCCCAGAACCGCTGGGTGGTGGCCAACGACCAGGGCCCGAGGATCTCGTGAACGGTCTCGAGTCGAGTCACGGTCGGGCCTCGGGGCTCTGAGCGGCGGCAGGACCGTCGGTCCCGGAGGGGGTGGACGAGCCGTCGGGCGGTTCATCGGCGGGTGCCGCATCGGTCGACCGTTCTCCGAAGAGGAAGGCCTCGCCGTCGGAGTAATGGCTGTTCACGCTCAAGTGCTCGGCGAAGCGCTCGTCCCCGAACGCCGCTGTCAGGTCGTCGGCCGAGCGCCACTGCACGTACTCGATGATCCGATCGCTCCGGAGGTCGCGGAAGAAGCTCGTCGAGACGAAGCCCTCGAGCGTTCTGATGTGACCGCGCGTCTCGCTCTCGTTGTACTCGGCCATCCATGCCTGCTTGCCCGCGACGGGCGCCAGTCGGATGATCTCGTGGGCCGCCGTCGGGGCAGCGCGCACCGGATCGACGGGAGTCGCGTCGTCCGGGCTCGCCGTCGCCGAGGTGGTGAACCGGTAGATCCCCTCGTCCACGACCCACGACGATTCAGCGCGGCTCAGTTCCGCCGCGAAATCCTCGGCGTCGCGGCGGCTGCGCCAGAAGAGCAGCCCTAAGAGGAGCTCGGTGCCGGGGGAGGAGGGCGGGCCGAGCACGCGGCCCTGCGCCAGCCGGATCGCTCCGCCGTACCCCGTCCTCGGACGTGCGAGCGCTGCCGGCGAGGTGGCCGGATCGGACCGTTTCGACCCCGCGCCGCTCGGGTGCGCTTCTGCGCTGACCACGACGACGAAGGGGGACGCGTCACCGTCGACGGTGGTGCTTCGTGGGGACACTGACATGGGAGGACCTCCGGGCTTCGAGGACGCCGGAGGTTTTCAGCCCCGGATCGACACCGCCGGTGAGACGGGTCGACCACTCCGATGAGAATCGGTCAGGCGATGACGGTACACCACTTCCCTCCCGCCGCCCCGATCCCGGACGCCCGATTCGCATCCCTCGGGTGAAGCGGTCGGTCCCGCTCGGCGGTGACCGGGACAGCCGCCCGACCGGCGACCGCGGCTCAGTACTGCGCCGGCTCGTGCACCTCGACCGAGCCGTAGAGGGGGGCGCGGCGGGCGTACCGCACGGCGTCGTCCCGGGTCGGGCAGTCGAGCAGGTAGTAGCCGACGAGGGCTGACCGCTCCTCCGCTCGGGAAGGGGCCGGAGTGCCGCCTTCTCTTCGCGCCGCGGTCAGATCCGTCTCGACGGAGACGTCCCCGGAGGCGTCGGCGAAGCGTCCGGAGTCGACGAGGACGCCGTCCGCCTTCAGCGACGCGTCGTAGTCCGCCCAGGCCGCGTAGTCCTCGGGGGCATCTCCCCCGGCGTAGCTGCCGTCGGACCGCATCACGAGCATGATCTTCATCGCGCCTCCTGGTCCATCCGACCACCGTTCCCCCGGCGGCCGCCTCCGCGGTCGGATCGCCCCCGGGAACCGGCGCGCCGAGTCTCCGACCATTCCGGGTCGAGGCGACCGTGTGGGGAAGGGATCGCTACGGAGCGGGATCGTCTGCGTCGAGGGCCTGCTGGAGGAGCCGGAGCGCCTTCGGCCCGACTCCGTGGAGGGTTGCGAGACGGTCGAGACCCACCCGCCTCACGTCGTCCACATCGCGCACGCCCGCGTCCTCGAGCGCACGCGTGGCCGGGGCGCCGACGGCGGGAAGCGGTCGCGGATCCCTGCGTCCGACACGACGAACCGGACGACCGTGCCGACAGCCGATCATTCGGCGACTTCTGGCGGCGGGTGATTCCGGCGGCTGCCGTCACGACAGCAGCGGCGGCGAAGGCGACCGTCGTGCGCCTCGTGGTCGTGGTCCCGGGTGGATGGAGGGCCCCCGGGCGAGGTCGTCCGCTCAGGTCGCGGAAGCCGGACGCGGAGGCGCCGTGCTGCCGCGTTCGACGATCTCAGGGCCGAGGAGGCGCACGACGTACGCCTCCTCGGTGTCGGTCGCGCCTTCGATCCGGCGGACGAGCTGACGCACCGCCATGCTCCCGAGCCGGTCGGGTGCGCTCTCCACGAAGGAGTAGGGGAGCGAGAAGGTGCGCGCGAACTCCTCCGAGAACCGGCCGAGCACGGAGACGTCCTCCGGGCTCCTCGTGCTCCGCGCTCCCAGAACGCTCGGAAGTGCCGCTGCGGCCGCTTCGTTGTTGACGAGCAGCCCCGTCGCCCGCGGGTGCGCGTCGAGCAGATCTCCGAGCGCCCGGCCGACGTCCGGCTGCGTGGAGGGCGCGAACGACGTGTGCAGTCGGATGCCGTGGGCATCGGCGGCCTCGAGAGCGGCGTCCTGCAGGCGCCAGACGTAGGCGCCGCCGCGATCGACGACGTGCTGGGGCGGGGAGACGAGCACGAGCTCCCGATGCCCGAGGGCGTGGAAGTGCTCGATCATCGCGCGACCGGTCTCCTCGAAGTCGAGGTCGAAGACGTCGACGCCGGAGCAGTCCCTCGGCAGGCCGACGAGGGCGCCCGGCTGCCGGGCGTTGCGCAGGATGTCCAGCCGCGGATCGTCCACGGCGACGTTGAGCAGGACGATCCCGTCGACCATGCGCGAGTCGCTGATGCGTCGCAGTGCGCTCGTGCCGTCGGCGTCGGTGACCAGCAGGATGTCGTATCCGAGCTCGCGGGCCATGTTCGAGACGCCGAGGGTGTACTGCAGCATCGCGGGGGCGAACTCGTCCTCGAGGAACTGCGCCAGCAGGCCGATGACCCGGGTCTGCGAGGTCGCCAGCGATCGCGCGCCCGCGTTGGGCGTGAACTCCAGGCGACGAGCCGCAGCGAGCACTCGCCGGCGCACCTCGGCCGAGATCGGGCGGTTGCCCGAGAACGCGTAGGACGCGGTGCTGCGGGAGACGCCCGCTTCGCGGGCGACGTCTGCGATGGTGGCCACTGTCGTTCTCCTCGGAGGCTGTCGGACGGCGAGGACCGGTCGGACTGCTGCCGGCTCTCCGCTCAGGTGCAGGAGAGCACGCGGCGGTCGCACCTCATGCTCCTGCATCCAGGGGCCGCTGCCGGTCCGGGTGGGGGGCGCCCCACCTGCGCCCAGCCTGCCGTGGCATGCCCCGCACACGCTCGAGGCGCCCCGTACGGATACGGGGCGCCTCGAGGTCCGGGTCAGTTCAGGGTGAACTGGACGGTGGTGGTGTTCCCGGCGACGTCGTGGACGACCATGGTGTTGGCACCCTTGACCGCGCCGAAGACACCCGGCTTGATGAAGTTCACGTCTGACCACGCGTTGTCGGTGAGATCCTTCACGCGACCGTTGATGACCGCCCTGTCGATCCTGCCCGCGTCGTACAGCTTGAAGCTCACCTGGTCGTAGACGCCCTTCTCACCGGTGGTGAAGGAGGGCTCGGTCTTGACCGTGGCCGTCGGCGCCGTGCTGTCCAGCGTCACCGCGAAGGTCTTCGTGGGCGCGATGTTGCCCGCGAGATCCTCCGCGTTGTACTTGACGGTGTAGTTCCCGTCGGGCAGCTGCACCGTGGCCGAGTGCGATCCGGTCCTCGCTCCACCGGCGACCGGGGACTGCGTGCTCTTGACGAGCTTGCCGTCCTTGTAGATGTTGGCCACGATGCGCTTCAGTCCGCGGTCGTCCGTCGCGTCGACCTGGACGGCCAGTGCGGAGAAGGGGCCCGCCGTGGTGGGCGACACCAGTGTGACCGCCGGCTTGGTCGTGTCGGCGACGGCGACCGGCGTGAGCGTCCAGAACCGGTCGGCGGTCTGGGCGTCGGTCGCGGTGCTGGTCGTGGCCCCGTCGGTTCCGAGCACGATGGTCCCGTTCCGGTTGTTCCCCGAGGAGTCCTGGAGCGCGGCTCCGGACGCCTCGTCGAACGCGTACTGCGCGACGGTGCCCGCCGCGGCCCGGCCGCCGGCCAGAGCGGCCACGTCGGCCGCGGACAGCGCCCGGTCGTAGACGGCGAAGTCGTCGATCGCGCCGTCGTAGGCCGGGTCCCCGTACTGCGACTTGCCCAGGTAGTTCCGGTTGGTGTTCCCGAGAGCCGACGGCTTCACCGTCATGTTCGGGTTCGTGGCGACGACCGTGCCGTTGAGGTACATCGTGCCCTGCGTGCCCGAGACGGTGACGACCACGTTCGACCACTGGTTGAGCGGGAAGTTCTGACCGCCGTAGGTCAGTCGCTGCTCGCCTCCGGCGCCGGTGTTCGTGATGGCGAACCGCGGTCCGGCACCCCCGGCGTTGAGAGTGAGGAACATGTTGACGTTCTGGCCCGTGCCGAAGTCGAAGACGCGGGAGTAGTTCGTCAGCGACGCCGGCTTGATCCAGGTCGAGACGGACCAGTCGCCGGTGAGTCCGCTGACGATTCCGTTGGGGAGCGACCCGTACGACGCCGTCTTGCAGAAGTCCAGTGCCGTGCCGAACCTGCCCGGCTGGCGGGCTCCGCTGACCTGGCAGTTGGAGGTCGGTGCGCCGTCGGACCACTGGATGACCGCAGCGCCCGCGTCCTTGCTCAGATTGAGGACCCCGAGCGTCTTGCCCGTCGCGTAGTTCGCGAGGCGGACCTTCCCCTTCCCGTCGGGGATGAGCTGCCAGAGCTGCTCGTCTCCGCCGTTCGCGTCGGCGATCACCGCGGCTGCGCCGTTGGACGTCGCGGCGCCGGCGATGGTCAGGGCGCGTCCGCTGGGCGTGTGGACGACGCGGTAGAGGCCCTGGCCCGCTGCCGTGATCCTCCACGCCTGTCCGGTCGCGGTCGCGGTGTCGGCCTGGACGACCGGCGTCCCGTTCGCGGTCGCGCCGCCCTGCGTGGCGAGCTGCAGACCGGAGTTCGCGTTGCCCACGGTGTAGTCGCCCGCCAGGCTGGTCGGGCTCTTCTCCGGGGTGACGATCACCTGGTAGCCGTAGGTCGGGTTCATCACGATGGGCACCGTGATCGATCCGTCGGCGGCGACCTCGTAGGTCGTGTTCGAGATGGTGACCGGGCCGTCGGTCTTCACCGTGCGGCCGTAGGAGGCGGTGAAGTCCACCTGGACGTCGACCTTCGAGCCGAGCGACAGCTCGTCGAGCCCGTTGACCTTGATGGACGTGGCTCCGGTGTTGCCACCGGCGATGACGCGCACTTCGTCGCCCTCGTCGCTGACGGAGGCGGCGCCGTCGAGCGGGCTCTCGTTCGACGGCGGCGTGGTGGTCACCATCTGGCCGCTCATCTGGGCGTACCAGGTGTAGAGCCAGTACGCGCCGTTGGGGTCGCCGTTCCGTCCGGTGAGGAGGTCGCCCAGGGCGCCCGACTGGTTCCAGAACGGGAGCTCGGCGCGGGTGATCCCGTAGCGCTCGAGCTTCGCGATGTACCCGACCAGCGGGCCGGACAGGCCGACCTCGGCGGGTGCCGCGTACTCGGTGATGTCGATGGGCGGCTCGGGGAGGTCGAGGTCGTCGAGGATCGCCCGGACCTTCTCGACGTCGCCCTTGATCTTCGAGGAGCGGATCAGCTCGTGCCACTCGAGGACGTCCGGGAGGGTGTCGGTCGCCTTCGCGTGCTCGTAGAACGCGCGCATGTTCGTGATGTTGTCGGAGTAGGCAGGGCCCTGGATCGGCATCTCGGGGTCGAGGGTGCGGATCAGACGGTAGGTCTCGGTCCAGAGATCGAAGAAGGAGCCGTTCGACGCCTGCCAGGTGATGTCGGGCTCGTTCCAGATGGCATAGGCGACGATGTTCGTCTTGCCGGATGCCTGCGTGTCCTCGACCATCTTCTCGACGGCCGGGAGCCAGGAGGCCTTGTCGTATCGATAGGGCCAGCCGGGCAGGTAGTCCACCAGGCGGACGACGACGCCCGCACCGGCCGACTTCGCGGTGTCGGCGACCGACAGGGCGTCACCGGTCGGCTGCTGGGTGCCCCCCTCGGGCTTCTGCACGAAGGTGTGCGGCTTGATGGGGAGGATCTTGTCGAGGGACGGGACGCCGGCGCTCGCCAGTCCGTACAGGGACCCGCTGGCCATGTGAGTGACGGGACGGAAGGGCTGGTCGGCCTCCACGACGAGCGTGGCTGCGGCTCCGGGTGCCGCTTCCGCGGGAGCGCCCACGGCGAGGACGCTCCCCGCTGCGACGACCGCCGCTGAGACGACTGCTGCGAGGACACGACGCCCGCGGATCCGACGGCGCTGTCGCCGGTCGGCATCCGTGGGAGGCGTCTCGCGTAGAGCGATGGATCTGTTCATCTGCTGTATCTCCATTGATCGAGCGATTGGTCGAACCTGTCCGCACAGTGCTGCATAGATCATCGAACCGGTTCGATGTGGATTAAAGCATTAACTGGCCGAGGCCTCAATACCTCTGAGCTCTTCGAGCCTTTCGCGCCTGATGCGACATGATGCGTTCGTATCTTTCCGACACCTCTGCACCAGAAGTTGCGAAAGCTTATGAGGACCGTCGAGTGACGCAGGAAAGAGCTGTCGACGGCGTCTCGTCCTGGGCGCGTCTCACGGGGAGGACCGTGCGGGAGCGGATCCTGGCTGGGCCGCATCGTCCAAGGTCTCGGCCCGGACCGTTCACCGGGGCGGGGTCGAGGGAGAAGCCCCTCCGCCGCGACGAGCGGCAGAGCCGCGACCCTCAAGCGGTTCGGACCTCTACCGTTGCACCCGTGCCCCTCCTTCTCGCCGACCTGCTGTCGTGAGAGCACTCGTCGCCTGGCTCGAGCACCGCCAGATCCCGCTCTACCTCGCCGCGATCGCCGCCGGCGCCGCTCTCGGACTGCTGCTGCCCGCCGCGCACCACCTCGAGGTCGCGATCGAACCGGTGCTCGCGCTGCTGCTGTTCGCCACGTTCCTCGGGGTCCCGTTCGCCGCGATCGGACGGTCTCTGCGCGACGGCCGCTTCCTCGCCGCGGTCGGGGTGCTGAACTTCGTCGTCGTGCCGCTCGTCGCCTACGGGCTGTCCCGATTCGTCGCCGACACTCCGGTGCTGCTGTTCGGGGTCCTCCTGGTGCTCCTGACGCCGTGCATCGACTACGTGATCGTGTTCGCCGGGCTCGCCGGAGGGGCGTCCGACCGGCTGCTCGCCGCCGCACCGCTGCTGATGCTCGCGCAGATCCTCCTCCTCCCCGTGTATCTGCTGCTCTTCATCGGTCCTGCGGGGGTGGCGGTGGTCGACGCCGGTCCGTTCGCGCGGGCGTTCCTGCTGCTGATCGTGGTGCCGTTGTCTGCGGCCGGGCTGGTGCAGGCCCTGGCGCGCCGACACGTGTCCGGCCGGATCGTCGAGTCCACGATGCTCGGGCTCATGGTGCCGCTCATGACGGCCACGCTCTTCACCGTCGTCGCCTCCCAGGCCGGCGCCGTGGGCGCCTCGGCCGGCCGGCTTCTCGTCCTCGTCCCGCTCTACGCGGGATTCCTCGTGGTCATGACCGCTCTGGGGCTGGGTGCTGGACGCGTCTTCCGGCTCGACGTGCCCGCGACGCGCGCCCTCGTGTTCAGCGGCGCGACCCGCAACTCGCTCGTCGTGCTGCCCCTCGCACTCGCGCTCCCGGCACCGCTGTCGCTCGCGCCCGTCGTCGTCGTCACGCAGACTCTCGTGGAACTCGTCGGCATGGTCGTCCTCGTCCGACTGCTCCCTCGGCTCGCCCGAGACCGAGCAGCGCGGGCCGGCCCGGTCTGAGGCGGACTCACCAGCGCCCGAGACGACTCGGGCCTGCAGAAGGGTCGCCCGGGGAGTCGCCCGGGAGGTGCTCGCCGGTCAGTCCTTCTCCGGTCTGCCCGCAGTCCCCGCGTCAGCGGGCTCATCGGCCGGGGCGACAGGAGCTGCGGACTCGACCGCGGTGGGCTGGACCTCGGCTGATCTCGCATTCCTGGCGGCGAGGCGCTTCTTCTGGGACTTGCCGGTGCTGAACGGGCTCACCCACAGCCAGGAGAAGCGCCGCAGCGACTGGAAGATGAACAGCGACGCCCAGAGGGAGAACACCGTCAGGGCGACCGGGAAGACCGTCGCCGGAAGGGGTGGGACATTCGTCTCGCCGAGCAGGGGGACGAATGCGACGACGACCGCGATCACGAAGAGGTGCAGGAGATAGATCTGGAAGCTCTGCTGCCCCATGGTGACGAAGATCTTCAGTGCGCGGACCTTGACGAGGTACTGGGAGCCGGCGATGCCCGCGATGATCGCGACCGAACTGGCGATCAGGATGACGCCCGGAATGCGGTTGGCGTCGAAGGCGACGATCACCGCGATGATGCCGAGGTAGGCCACCGCGAGCGCGAGCGCCTGCCAGAGCTTCACGCGAGCGGCGAAGCGGTAGAACGTGCGGGGGATGAACATCGCCACGAGGAAGAAGATGAAGTTCTGGAGCACCCGGTCCCAGCCGATGTTGTCGGTGTCGAGCAGGCCGGTGGTCGTCGCCGCGACGGCCAGCAGCCCGGCCACCGAGAGCTGGATCCATCGGGGCACCTTGCGGATCAGCCAGGCGAGGATGCTGAAGATCGCGAGAGCCCAGATGAACCAGTAGCTGCTCGACGGCAGGATGGGGAGCACCAGCACGTTGAGCGGGTCCGTCGGCGAGGTCGCCTCCGACCGTGAGAACGGGACGATGAGGTAGAAGACGACCCGGATGAACGACCACAGCAGGTAGAGGTACACCAGCGCGAGCACTCGGCGGCGCCACAGTTCGGCGAACGTCCACGTCAGCATCCGGGCGGCCGTGAGGCCCGCGATGAAGAAGAACACGGGCATGGGGAAGTAGAGGAGCACGGTCCGGAGCTTCGGGACGTACCCCGCGAGGTCGAAGAATCCGAGGAACAACGACGAGTGGTAGAGCACGACGAGGCTGATCGCGACGCCCTTGGCGAAGTCGATCCACTCCCGCGACTCGGGGCGCTTCACCACGGCGCCGGTCGCACTCGACCCGGTCATCCGCCGCTCCTCGCGTGGGCGCACACGGCGCGATCACTGTTCACCGATTGCTGCGGATCCATTGCGCCCCCAAGATGTCGAATTCGAACCGGATGCGAATGAGCCCCCGGTTCATTCCCCGTACGGGTCCTGAGAGTACGGGAAAGTTTCCGATCACGGACGAGTCGATGGAGTATCGAGGCGGCAAGGGAAGTCCGGACGCCTCGCAGCCGCCTGTCCGCGGACATCGCCCGTCCGATCCCGGAGTCGCTCGGTCGATCGGGACGGACGGCGTCGGATCGCAGACGAATGGACCGTCGAGGGACGTGCGGACGGCGCTTTCGTCCAGCCACTGGGGCCGCGGACCCGAAGGACGAGACGAATCCGGCGTGCGGCCAGGACACCTCGACCTCTCCGGCATACTCCATGACGTGAACGACGCCACCACCGCCCCCAGTCTCGACGGCCGCGAGTTCGTGATGACCTCCTCGACCAACAGTGCGGTCGATCCCGAGTCGCCGTCGCGGTTCCACTACTCCGAGCGCGACGGAGTGGTCTGGGGCGACTACGTCGGCGACACCGTGACCTTCGGCCGGTTCGTGGGCACGCGCACCGGCGACGCCCTGCAGGTCTCGTTCGTGCACCAGCTGATCGACGGCGGGACCGTGGTCAGTGGCACCGGCGGCAGCCGCGTCGAGCTCGACGGCGAGGGCCTGCTGCGGCTCGTCGAGGAGTTCGAGATCGACGGCGACGACCACGTCAGCATCTGCGTCGAGGTCTGACGCTCAGCGCGCCGCGTCGCGGCCGTTCCCCGCGGTGGTGAACCGCGTCATGCCGAGCCGGTTCGTCGATCCGGAGCGGTCGGGGATGTCGGAGGGCAGCAGGTAGGCCTTGCGCACCACCTCGTCGAGCACGACGACCGAGACCACCGACTTCACCTCGGGCCGGGCCGCGACCACGCCGGTGACGAAGTCGTGCACGCCGCCGATGTCGAGCGAGCGGACCAGGAGCATCGCGTCGTGCTCGCCGGTCGTGATGCAGCAGTACTCGACGTCGGGCATCTGGAGGATGCCCTCGCGGAACCGGTGCCACGACTGCGGGTGCACCGTCACGAACACCAGGGCGCAGACGTCGAGCCCCACCTTGCCGGGATCGACCAGGGCCGAGAATCCGGTGATGACGCCGGATGCGGTGAGCTGCTCGACCCGGTTGTAGACGCTCGCCCGCGAGACGTTCACCCGCTCGGCCAGGGCGGACATCGAGATGCGCCCGTTCTCGCGCAGGACGGCGAGGATGCGCAGATTGAGGTCGTCGAGCCCGCCCGCGCTTTGTCCAGCGACCGCACCGGCGGCCGGATCGGTGATCGACATAATCTGCTCCTTCGTCGCTGCGGGCGGCAGTTCGTCCACGATAGCGGCCCTCTGGAAACGGAGTGCGTCGCGATGTGCCATCGTTTCGCAACACGTCCAGCCGAACCCTCGCCAGGAGGCCTCCATGGTTGTCCGCTCCACCCGCACCCCGCGCTCCGCCCCGACGCGAGTGGTGATCGCCGCTGCGGCGGTCTCCCTCGCCCTTCTGGTGGCGGGCTGCTCCTCGGGCCGCGTCGACACCGCCGACGGCAGCAGCGCGACGCTCACCATCAACAAGGCGTTCGACCTCAAGACCGCCGACCCGGGCCGCATGTACGAGCCGACCGGCCAGATGGTCGACAAGGCGCTCTACGAGACCCTCCTCACCTTCGAGGGCGGCGACGTCTCGCAGGTCGTCGACGGCCTCGCGAGCCTCGAGCAGTCCGACGACGCGAAGACCTTCACCCTCACCCTGAACGGCGAGCACACCTTCTCGGACGGCACCGCGATGACCGCCGACGACGTGGTGTTCTCGCTGCAGCGCGTGATCGGCCTCAAGGGCAACCCCTCGTTCCTCCTCGACGGCGTCACCGTCACGAAGAAGGACGACACGACGGTGGTGCTGACCACCGAGAACCCCACGCCCGCCCTGCCGGCGATCCTGGCGAACCCGGCGCTCGGCATCCTGAACTCGAAGGTCGTGAAGGAGAACGGCGGCACCACCGACGAGACCGACACCGCCGAGACGTTCCTCAACACCACCTCCGCCGGCTCCGGCCCGTACGTGCTCGACACGCTCGACCTCGCCTCGCAGGTCGTGCTGACCGCGAACGAGAACTACGACGGCGACGCCCCGGGCTACGGCCGCGTGGTCATCCAGAACGTCGAGGGCGCGACCCAGAAGATCAACGTCGAGGGCGGCAGCGCCGATGTGGCGCTGGACCTCTCGGGCACTCAGGCGGAGGCGCTCGGCGACTCGGTCGCGGTGACCAGCGACCCGTCGGCGAACGTGATCTTCCTGCTGCTCAACCAGAACCCGAGCGTCTCGGCGATCACGTCGAACCCCGACTTCGTGAAGGCCGTGAAGGAGGCCGTCGACTACGACGACCTCGTCTCGATCGCCGGCAACGGCACCGCCCAGGCGTCCGGCGTCATCCCGAGCATGCTGCTCGGCGCCCTGCCCGAGAGCGGCGCGCTCACCCAGGACCTCGACGCCGCGAAGGCGGACCTCGCGAAGAGCGGCTACGCCGGCGAGTCCGTGACGCTCAACTTCCCGAGCGACATCAGCCTGAACGGCATCGACTTCCCGACCATCGCGCAGCGCATCCAGTCGCAGCTGAAGGACGCCGGCATCACCGTCGAGCTCGCCCCGGCCCCCGTCGCCACCGAGCTCGACGCCTACCGCAACGGCACCGAGACCATGGGCCTCTGGTACTGGGGCCCGGACTACCCGGACCCGAGCGACTACCTCGTCTTCACCCCGGGCGACGTCGTGGGCCTCCGCTCCGGCTGGACCGACGGTGCGGCCCCCGCGATCTCGGCGCTGGCCGACGCCGCGGCCACCGGCGGCAGCGACGACGAGCGCCAGTCGCGCTTCGAGGAGCTGCAGACCGCGCTGAACGCCGACGGCCCCTTCATCCCGCTGCTCCAGCCCGGCAACAACATCGCCGCGGCGAAGGACGTCTCGGGTGTCGTCTACAACGCGGTGTGGACCATCGACATCGCGGCCCTCACCGCGCAGTAGCCCGTGTCCACCACCACGACGGCCGTCCGGACCCCGCGTCAGCGCGGGGGCCGGGCGGCCCACCCGTTCCTCCGCTACGCGCTCCGCCGCGTGCTCACCTCGCTGCTGCTGGTGGTGGGCGTGACCCTCGTCACCTTCATCCTGACCAACCTCGTGCCGGGCGACCCCGTGGCGGCCGCCCTCGGCCAGCGCGCTGCGGAGGATCCGGAGATCGTCGCGCAGTTCCGCGCCCAGTACGGTCTCGACCAGCCGCTCGTCGTGCAGTACTTCACCTACCTCGGCAACCTGCTGCACGGCGACCTCGGCGTCTCCACCACCACGCACAACCCGGTGGTCGCCGACCTGGCGAAGGCGCTGCCGGCCACCCTCGAGATCGCCTTCGGCGCCATCGTGCTCAGCGTGATCATCGGCGTGCTGTTCGGCACCGTCGCCGCCTACCGGCGCGGCAAGGCCTCCGACCACGTTCTGCGCGTCGTGTCGCTGGCCGGCCTCAGCGTGCCGACCTTCTGGCTCGCGCTGGTCCTCTACTACGTCCTCTACTTCCAGCTGCGGATCGCGCCGGGTTCCGGCCGGCTGAGCAGCGACTTCACCACGCCGCCGACGGTGACGGGCCTCTACACGGTCGACGCCCTGCTCGCCGGCCAGCTCGACACCTTCCTCGACGCGGCGTCGCACCTCTTCCTCCCCGTCCTCGTCCTGACGCTCTACACGGTGGGCCTGCTGACCCGGTTCGTGCGCACCGCGGTGCTCGAGATCCTCGACCAGGACTACGTGCGGGCCGCCCGCGCGAAGGGGCTGCCGAACCGCGCGGTCACCTTCTCCTACGTGCTGCGCGGGGCGAGCATCCCGATCCTCACCGTCGTGGGCCTCGCCTTCGGCAGCCTGCTCAGCGGCACCGTGCTCGTCGAGGCGGTCTTCGGCTGGCCCGGGATCGGCTCCTACGCCTACCAGGCCGCCTCGCACCTCGACCTGCGCGGCATCATGGGCGTCGGCCTGCTCATCGGCGTGATGTACCTGCTCGTGAACCTGATCGTCGACCTGCTGTACGGCGTGCTCGACCCGAGAGTGAGGCTGGCCTCGTGACGGATCCGCGAACCACCCGGTCCGACCCGCGCGACGGCGCTCCGGCCGGTCCGCGCGACGGCGCTCCGGCCGGTCCGCGCGACGGCGTCGGTGCCGGAGTCCTCGACCCGGTCGCCGCCCCCGGCCTCCGCCTGCGCCGCCCCCGCCTGCGCCTGGGCCGCTGGTCGGCGCCGCTCGGACTCCTCGGCGCCGCCGTCGGCGTGCTCTGGATCCTCATCGCCGTGCTCGCCCCCGTCATCGCTCCGCACGATCCGCTCGCGCAGGACCTGCCCCTCCTCCAGGCGCCCGGCGAGGGCACGCTGATGGGGACCGACGCGCTCGGCCGGGACGTGTTCTCGCGCGTGATCTGGGGTGCCCGGGTCACCATCCCGCTCGCCCTGCTGCTCGTCGTGATGTCGGTGCTGATCGGCGCGATCGTCGGATCCGTCGCCGGATTCCTCGGCCGTGCGGTCGACGAGGTCGCGATGCGCATCACCGACCTCGTGATGGCGTTCCCCACGGTCATCCTGGCGATGGTGATCGCGGCCGCGCTCGGAGCCTCGCTCCTGAACGCGGTGCTCGCGGCGCTGATCGTGTCGTGGCCGTCCTACGCCCGGCTGACCCGCGGTCTCGTGCTCGGCCTCCGCTCGTCGAACTACGTCGTGTCTGGCCAGCTGCTCGGCTTCTCGCCGCTGCGCTCCCTCGTCCGCGACATCGCGCCCAACATCGTCGGCCCGGTGCTCGTCCTGGCGAGCCTCGACATCGGCACGGCCATCCTCCTGCTGTCGGGCCTGTCGTTCCTCGGGCTCGGCGCGAAGCCGCCGACCGCCGAGTGGGGCTCGATGGTGTCGGACGCCATCCAGAACTTCGACGCGTGGTGGATCGGGGTCTTCCCGGGCCTGGCCATCCTCACCGTCGTCATCGCGTTCAACTTCGTCGGCGACGCCCTGCGCGACGCCCTGGACCCGCGGTCGCAGACGATCCGCGGAGGAGGCGCCACGCTGTGAGCGACGCACTGACCATCAGCGGGCTGCGCATCCGCACCCGCAGCCACGCCGTCGTCGACGGCATCGATCTGGCGCTGCGCCGCGGCGGCATCCACGGTCTCGCCGGCGAGTCGGGCTCGGGCAAGACCATGACCGCCCTGGCGGTGCTCGGACTGCTGCCCGGAGCGATGACGGCCAGCGGGAGCATCCGCCTCGCCGACGACACCGGCGACGGCACGACGGAGCTCGTCGGCGCGTCCCGGCAGGTGCTCGGCGCGGTGCGCGGACGCCGGGTCGCCATGGTCTTCCAGGACCCGTCGACGAGCCTGCACCCGCAGCTCACCGTGGGCCGCCAGCTCACCGACCACCTGCGCCACCACCTCGGTCTCGGCAAGGAGGCCGCGCGGTCCAGGGCCGAGGCCCTGCTCGAGCGGGTGCGGGTCCCGGACGCCCGGGCCTCCCTCGGGCGCTATCCCCACCAGTTCTCCGGGGGTCAGCGGCAGCGCATCGCGATCGCGGTGGCTCTCGCGTGCGAGCCCTCGGTGCTGCTCGCAGACGAGCCGACGACCGCGCTCGACGTGACCGTGCAGGCCGGAGTGCTGCAGCTGCTGCGGGAGCTGGTCGACGACGGCGGGCTGAGCATCCTGCTCGTCACCCACGATCTCGGCGTGATGAGCGCCGTGGCCGACGAGGTGACGGTGATGCGCCAGGGGCTCGTCGTCGAGTCGGCTCCGCGGGAGCGGCTGTTCACCGCGCCCGAGGACGAGTACACCCGGGCGCTGCTCGCGGCTCTGCCCGGCTCGAGCTTCGAGGAGAGCCCGGAGGAGCTGGTCGCCGAGCTCGTCGAGGGGCACGAGAGGGCCGCCGCCGCGGACGATCCGGGCGCGGCCACGGCAGGCGACGTCGAGAGGGGTGCGCGATGAGCGCGGGAGTGGTTCTCGAGGCCGACGGCATCGTCGTCGAGTACGGGCGGAGACCGCCGCTGCGTGCCGTCGACGGGGTCGGCTTCCGGGTGGCGGCGGGCGAGGTCGTCGCGCTGGTCGGCGAGAGCGGCTGCGGGAAGTCGAGCCTCGCACGCGCGGTGGTCGGCATCGAGAAGCGCCGCGGCGGGGACGTGCGCCTGAACGGCGTCGACGTGCCCGCGCTCGGACTCCGTCGGCGCAGTCCGGTGATGACCGGCATGCAGATGGTCTTCCAGGATCCGAACTCCTCGCTCAACCCCCGTCGCCGCATCGGCGAGCAGATCGGCGACGGCGTCCGGGCGGCGCTCGCCCGGGGCGCCGAGGGCTCGGACCCGGCCGACTGGCTGCGCCGCGTCGGGCTCGACCCGGCGATGGCGAGCCGGTTCCCGCACGAGTTCTCCGGCGGCCAGAAGCAGCGCATCGCCATCGCGCGGGCACTGGCGGCGAGGCCGCGGATGCTCGTGGCTGACGAGCCGATCTCGGCCCTCGACGCCTCGACCCAGACGAGCGTCGCCGCGCTGATGCGCTCGCTCAGCGTCGAGGCCGGCGCGGGCATGCTGTTCATCTCGCACGACCTCTCGGTGGTCCGGCGCATCGCCGACCGGGTGCTCGTGATGTACCGCGGCCGGGTCGTGGAGTCGGGGGACACCGAGACGGTGTGGCAGAGCCCGCTGCATCCGTACACGCGAGCGCTGCTCGCGGCGATCCCGCTGCCGGACGGGCTGGGGCGGCTGCCGCTGGCCCCGCTCGACGCCGACCGGGCGGCCTGGCTCGAGGAGCTGCCCGACGCGCTGGAGCGGACGGGCGCGTGAGCGCGGTGGAGGAGGCCCGGGCCGAGGAGTCCGCTCTCTGGAGCATGCCGAGGGCCGTGAACCGCAGCCCGCTCCCCGGGGACGGCGCGTTCATGACCGCCGGCTGGGCCGATCCGGAGCCGGTGATCGACCCCGACGAGCCGGTGCTCGCCTACACCGCGGAGCGCCGGTCGCGACTGGCGCAGGCGCTGCCCGCCGAGCTGCTGATCATCCCCGCCGGCCTGCCGCGGGTGCGCTCGAACGACAGCGACCACCGCTTCCGCCCGGGCACCGACCACGTGTGGCTGACGGGCAACGGAGTCGCCGAGAGCGTGCTCGTCGTCGACACGACGGGAGGGGAGGCCGGCTCGATCCTGTACCTGCGTGCTCCCTCCGGCCGCGACGGCGACGAGTTCTGGCAGAACGACGCGCTCGGCGACCTCTGGGTCGGGCCGCGGCCGTCGCTCGCCGAGACGCAGGCGGCGCTGGGCATCGAGACCCGGCCGCTGGCCGACTTCACGCGCGACGTGGAGCGGGCCGCGCGGCGGGCCCGGCGCATCCGGGTGCTGCCCACCCTCGACGAGAGCGTCGACGAGCTGGTGCGGAGCATCTGCGGACCGGAGCTCGGACCGCACCTCGTGCTCAAGGCGACGCTCGACGAGTTGCGCCTGATCAAGAACGACTGGGAGATCGGACGGCTGCAGCTCGCCGTCGACGGCACGGCGCGGGGCTTCGACGACTGCCTCGAGGCGTGGCCGGTCGCCCGCGCGATGCCCCGCGGCGAGCGCTACCTCGAGGGCACCTTCGCCCGCCGCGCCCTGGTCGAGGGACAGGGGCCGGCCTACGGATCGGTCGTCGCCTCGGGAGCGCACGCCACGACCCTCCACTACACGCGGAACACCGGGCCCCTCGCCGACGGCGACCTCGTCCTGATGGACATGGGCGTCGAGCTGCCCTCGCTCTACGCCGCCGATATCACCCGCACCTTCCCGGTCAGCGGGGAGTTCACCCCGCTGCAGCGGGACGTGTACTCGATCGTGCTGCGCGCGCAGCAGGCCGGCATCGACTCCCTGCGCGCGGGAGTGCGCTTCCAGGACTACCAGGACGCGTGCGGGCGAGCCCTCACCGAGGGGCTGATCGACCTCGGCCTGATCCGCTGCTCCGTCGACGAGGCCATGGCCCCGTCCGCGTCGTACCACCGCCGGTGGAGCATCTCCCGCGCCGGGCACATGCTCGGGATGGACGTGCACGACTGCAACCACGCTCCGCACGAGACGTACCTCGGCGGAGTGCTCGCGGCCGGCCACACGCTCACCGTGGAACCGGGCCTCTACTTCCAGCCCGGCGACCTGACGGTCCCCGCCGAGCTGCGGGGCCTGGGCATCCGGATCGAGGACGACCTCGTGGTCACGGAGACGTCGTCGATCCTGCTCTCGGCGGCGGTGCCGCGCACGCCCGACGCGGTGGAGGAGTGGATGGCGAGGTTGGCGGGCTGAGAGGTCGGGCGCGCACGGCGATGGGCCGATGCGGACTACGGGAGCTGCGGGGGTGCGATCAGTTCGAGGAATCCACCGAGGGCACCTTCGAGGTAGATGATGCGCGTGCCGGCTCGGGCGCCAGCGGTCATCCGGTGAGGTGTCCCGACCGGTCTCCAACCGTGTCCAGCGCAGAGCTCGAGGACACGATCGAGGTCCGAGACCGTGAGCGCGATGTGCACCGTGCCGATCTGTGCGGGCGAGCCGGCGGAGTCGAGCTGTCGGGGCGGGTCGTACTGCAGCAGCTCCACCCGGTGGGGGCCGAGTACCACCGTCGCTGCGCGGATCACGGCTCCACGGACGCCGGTGGTCGCCGCCGTGACGTCGACGTCGAGCGTGAAGGTGCGCTCGAGCACGAACCCGAGACCGGAGCACCACAGCACCAGCGCGTCGTCGAGGTCGGCCACGGTGAGACCGGAGTGAGCGACGTCGGAGACGAGCGGTGATGCCATGACATCAGTATCGAGCTCCGACACGCCTGCCTGAGAGAAGAGGGTCCCGGCACCCGATCCCCCTACGGACGCAGGCCGCGCAACGAGCAGAGATACTCTTTCCGGATGTCGTTCCCATCCATGCTCCACGAAACCGTCGATGCTGCCGAGGATCGATTGCTGGACGCGATGCGCGCAAGTGACGTCGATGCGCTTGGTCGACTGCTCGCACCCGAGCTGATCTTCACGACACCCGAAGGCTCGATCATCAGCCGGGACGAAGATCTCGGAGCACATTCGTCGGGCACAACGAAGTTCGAGTCGATCGATGAAATCAGTCGCAGCACGCTGGCCTCTGCCGGCGGCGCCCAGACCACGTCCGTCGTAGACGTCGTTGTGATCGACCACGGCACACGGATCGAGGCTCGGCTTCACTACGTCCGCGCATGGCGACGAATCGCCGGGCGCTGGATGGTCGTCTCCGGAAGCGCAACACTCGCACCCGCACCGAACGCCTGATCGTTCCGCTGAAGGATCCCCATACGGAGCAGTGCGCTTCAGAAGGGAACGACCGGTGTGTCCGTTGCAACCTCCTGTCGTCGCCTGGCGAGAATCAGCCCGACATTCAGGACAAACAGCGTCAGGAAGATGAACGCGCCCGTCGCGGCGTCGAGGTCCGTCGTGAGCTCGAGGATCATGAACGCGATGGCGGCGGCGAGAGAGGCGCACGCGGTGATGGTGAACACTCGAATCAGCCCCGTGTGGTTCCACCGCTCCTCGTCAGTGCTCATGAGTGACCTTCTCGCACCTGCTCGTCGGTGCGAGTCACGAGGCCCTTCGAGCTTCATGGCAAGAGAACGCCGTCTCGATTGAGGATCGTCGGTCGGGGTTGAGCGTCCAGTGGCCAGTACCGGCAGTCACGGAAGCGATCGCTCCGACGCTGCCGTGCTGGCGCGCGACGGGCATCATCGACCTCCTCACCCACGCCGGACACACCGACGCAGCCGAGAAGTGGGCCGAGCTGCACGCCTGGTCCCCGGTCAACGACGAGCACGACCCGCACCGCGGCGACCGGTGGGACGACTGATGCTCACCGTCTACTCGAAGCCGTCATGCGTGCAGTGCACCATGACCTACCGGGTGCTCGAGAAGAAGGGCATCGAGTACACCACCGTCGACATCACCACCAACCCCGCAGCGCTCGCGTACGTCACGGAGGAGCTGGGCTACTCCGCCGCCCCCGTGGTCGTCGCGAGCGACCAGGACCACTGGTCGGGCTTCCGCCCCGACCTCATCGAGAAGCACGCCGCATGACCGGCCCGAACGTCACCGGCGACGACTACCGGGCCGGGTACCTCGCCGGACAGGCCGACCGGCAAGGCGAAGTCGACTGGCTGGAGAACGAGGCCGACCGGCTCTACCGCCTCGCCTACGGCGACGAGCGCCGCGTCCCGGACCTCACCGTCACGCGTGCCGAGCTCGAACAGCGCAGAGCGCTGTCCGAGCCGCCCGTGGAAGTCACCCGCCGCGACGCTCTGGCGTCCTGGGGCATCGAGACACCCCCGACCGACACCCCGGCGGCCGCGGCCGCGAACGAAAACCCGTCGACGTCGACGGGACCCACCAACCGCACGAGCAGGAGACGACAGATGAGCACCAGGACCATCACCGGCAACCTCGCCGCCGACCCCGAGGCCGTGCAGGCGGGCCGCGTGCAGATCGTGAAGCTGCGCGTCATCGAGAACACCGGCGAATACCGCGCGGGGGAGTGGACCCCGCACGAGGCCCCGACCACGCACTACGTGGAAGCGAAGTTCGAACTGGGCGAGCACGTGCTCGCCTCCCTCCACAAGGGAGACGGCGTGATCGTCGTCGGCTACGAGCGCACCGTCAGCTGGGGCGAAGGGGAGAACCGCCGCACCGGCCGCGTCCTCGAAGCCGACGCCATCGGCCCCAATCTCACCCGCGCGACCGCCGTCGTCACCACCACCACCCAGCGCGTGCCGCGCCGCAGCGCTGTCGCGTCCGAGTAGAGAGACATCCAACCGGTGGGCTCCGACTTCCTCCTCCTTCTGCTTCTGGTCCTGGTGTTCGCGCTGCTGATCGTGGGCATCGTGGTTATCAGCCGCTCGCATCGCCGACCATCACGAGAAAGCGCGAAGCGCACCGTGTTCTGGGGTGTCGGGCTCGTCCTTACCGCCGTACTCATCGGCTTGGCGGGGGTGTGGCTACCCGCCGACGGTCAGCTATCGGGGAAGATCAGCGCCTCCATCGGCACCGTCGTGATGCTTCCTTCGATCCTGATACTTGCGCGGCGACAGCTCGCGCGCGCAAACGCCGAGGAGTGACCACAAGGAGTGGTGAGTGTCAGCGCGGGTCGCGGCCGAGCCGGTGCACGTAGAAGATGACGTGATCCTCCAGGATCGCTGCGCGTTCTTCCGCGATCGCCGAAGCCGACGTCAGCGCGTTGATCTTCTTCTACGGGCGATACTCGCGATTGTCCGTGGTCGAGGGCGGCGGCCCCGGATTCGGCTGCTGAAAACTGCCCACACCGAGTGAGGCCAGTCCGGCGGACACCGCCGCGCCCAAGACGCGGGCGACGAACGCTACGGACTTCCCGACGAGCTTCAACGCTGTTGCCATCACGGAACCATCACCTTCAGGACTGGATGGCAACGCTAGTGGCTTGGAACCGCCCGGGTGCTCTACTCCGAGCCGTCCGCGATCCGGAGCACGTGGAGGATGACGTGATCCTCCGGAATCGACGCGCGCACTTCCGCGATCGCCGCGCACTGCGCCGATACGACTTGCTCGAGCAAGTGGGTTGGGGTCACCGGCCCGTGAGGGGCGATCCCCTCACATTCCCCCTGAAGCGGATACTCGAGGGAGCAGCCGTGTTCTTTCCTCGCGCTCGTCAGCGCCAGTGCGCGAGTTCGCTCGCCATCAGCAGTCGAGCGCGAGCGAGGAGCCCGCGCACGGCAGCGGGGGTCAGGTCGAGGTCGAGAGCGATCTCGTCGTAGCTGAGCTCGTGCAGCTGCCGCAGCTCCCAGCAGCGACGTTGCAGCGCCGACATCTTCTCGAGCACCCGCCGAGCGTCCGCTGCAAGAGCGGCGCATCGGCCGGCGGCTTCAGGGTCGCCGTTCTCGAGCGCCGGCAGTTCTTCGTCCAGCTCCGACCGGCGCGCGGATGCGGGGGCGCGAAGGCGGTCGATACTGCGCCGGCGAGTCGTGGTCGCCAGCCAGCCGGCGATCGTGTCCCCGTCGATCACGCTGTCGAGGTGCGTCCATGCAGCAAGGAACGTCTCCTGCACCACGTCATCGACGTCAGCGGAGCTCCCAAGGGTTCGCGACGCGATCGCTCGCAGCAGACGCGAGTAGCGGTTCACGATCGCCGCGAAAGCTCGGTCATCACCCGACGCGGCGCGGATGACGAGCACCCGGTCCGAATCCATCGGCAGCGCGGGCAGGGTCGCGTGATCGAGCAGTACGGCGGGAGCGGCGGCTCGGGTCTGGGGTCGTGCGGTGGCGAGCATGCGGGCTCCGGTCGTCGAGAAGTATGTGTCTGCATACTTCGTAACAGCAATGCCTCTCGATGGCCCAGGTCTTGACCCCAGTGCAGGGGCATATATAAACGACAGTTTCGGCTCTAATCGGCAATTGTCGTTTTCTGTGCAGGATCCCGTTCCGGGGCGCGAGCTGCACTCGCGCAGCGGCGACGGAGCGCCGCGGGTCGGAGGCCGCGAGGCGGCCCGTTCCACCTGTTTTCTTCACCTCTCCGCGGTTTCAACCTATTTCGCTCCACCGGCTCCGTGCCACCGCTATCGGACGCGCCCTGCGGGCTTATTTCGCCCGCTATCGGCGTCACTGCGCCGCCTCCACTCAAACGGTTTTCCCCGCCGGAGAGGCAAAGAAAAACGATCAGCCAGAGGGAGCACCCACACCATGCAGATCACCACCGACTTGCACACCACCGCGAAGACCTACCTCACGCTCGGAGGCACCCGCGCGGTCGACGTCCGCGTCGTGGGCACCGACCCCAAGACGACGCCCTCGGTGCACGTCACCCGCCGCAAGTCCGGCGTCTGGGAGGCGTGGCACTCCGACCAGCTGCACGGCATCACCAGCGGCTCGTTCCGTCACTGCGTCGCCCACGCCCGCCGCGCAGCGATTCGCCGCGTCGCCCCGTTCCTGAATCGCTGAGAGGACCACACCATGACCCGCACCGACACCGGCCGCGCCACGGCCGAACAGCTCGCGCTCATCCTCGCGATCAGCCGCGACGAGGACCCGGAGAACACCACCGCGACCGACGCGGAGATCCTCGCGCACACCCGCAACACGCTCGGACTGCCGGGGGAGTGCGGACCCGGCGGGATGCCTGTCTACGACGACGGCACCGCCGAGGCCGCCGCGCTGATCGCGTTCCTGACGCCCGCCGAGTAGTGCGGGGGAGGGGCCGGCCTTCGGGCCGGCCCGTGAGGGGCGATCCCCTCACACTCCCCCGGGGAGCATAGCTTCAGTGGAAGTTGATCGTGGAAGGCGCAGGTGCCTTCCACGATTCCTCCTGGTACGAGCGCGGGTCGTGAGCCTCGCGCGGCGGCTCCCCGAACGGATCCGTCGGCAGCGCCGCCGGCGCTGTGGTGAACTTCGCGCGGAGCGATGCGGCGATGGAGCGAATGCGGTAGATCACGGCGTTCATGTCGTTCTCCCGTCCGGGGTGATCAAGCGTCACCTACCCGAAGCCTACCGACGTCGTTTCTCCGGTGGGGCGCGAGCTTCGCACGCGCAGCGGTGACGGAGCACCGCCGGCAGGAGCCGCTACGCGGCCGGATTACCCGTTTTCTTCACCTCTCCGCGGTTTCAACCTATCTCGCTCCGTCGGCTGCGTGCCGGCTCTCTCGGACGCGGTCGCAAGCTCCCTCATTTCGCCCGAGAGAGCCGTCACTCCGCCGACTCCACTCAATTGGTTTTCACTCGCCGGAGAGGCAAAGAAAAACGATCAGGAAGACGACAAAAGCCCCGTAGTTGGTCTAGAACCACGGGACTTGTCACCTTCATGGTCGCACACCGATCAAGGAGAAACCATCGTGACTATCACCACCGGAACCGGGACCGTTCAGCACATCGACCCGACCGTCCTCGTGATCGAGGCGAACGTGCGCACCAGCGCCCCGCTGACGAAGGACTTCATCGCGTCGATCCGCGAGAACGGGGTCATCACCCCGGTCCTCGCCCGCCGCGACGAGCACGGCAACGTCATCGTCCGCGCCGGACAGCGCCGCACCCTCGCCGCCCGCGAGGCCGGGGTCGCCACCATTCCCGTCTACGTCGTGGAGGGCGACGAGACGACCGCGGACCGGATCGTTCAGCAGATCATCGAGAACGACCAGCGCGCCGAACTCTCGGTCGCGGACCGCACCGCGGCGTGGGCGCAGCTCGCGTTCGAGGGCGTCTCCGCCGCAGCGATCGCCCGGCGCACCGGCACCAAGACCGACGCGGTGAAGAAGGGCCTCGCGGTCGCGGAGTCCGCGACCGTCACATCCGTTCTGCACGAGCACGAGCTGACCCTGGACCAGGCGGCGGTGCTGTTGGAGTTCGAGGACGACGCCGACGCCCGCGCGACCCTGATCGAGGTCGCCACCCACGACCCGGCCCAGTTCGAGCACACCGCGCAGACCCTCCGCGACGAGGCCGCGCACCAGGCGCTCCTCGCAGCGACCGCCGCCGAGTACACCGGCAACGGCTTCCAGATCCTCACCCGCTCCGACGCCTACGGCGACGCAGCGACGTGGACGCCCATCCGGCAGCTGCGCGGCGAGGACGGGAAGAGCGTCACCCCCGAGCAGGTCGCCGCCGCTCCCGGCCGCGGAGTGCTCATCGACACCAGCTGGCGCGGCGAGGTCGAGGTCACCCTCCTCGTCCAGGACCCCACCGCCGCCGGATTCACCTACGCCTACGGAGCCCCCGAGCAGCCCCAGACCGAGGAGGAAGCCGAGGAGGAGCGGGCCGAGAAGTCCGCGGAGCGGAAGGTCCTCATCGCCAACAACAAGGCGTGGAACGCGGCCGAGAAGGTGCGCCGCGAGTGGATCGCGACGTTCCTCGCCCGCAAGACCCTCCCCAAGGATGCGGATCGCATCATCGCTCTCGGCCTCACCACCCACCGGTTCGCGGTGTCCTCCGGGATGACGGGCGGCAGCGACCTCGCGCACACGCTGCTGCGCATCGAGCGCCCCTCCGGCTACCGCGCGGACGCCCTCGCAGTGCTGGTCGAGGCGAACCCCGCGAAGGCCCGCCTGGTCGCGCTGGCCGTCGTCCTCGGAGGCCAGGAGGCGCACACGAGCAAGGAGTCCTGGCGACGCGGCGACGAGCGCACGGCTGAGCACTTCCGCCAGCTCGCGGCCTGGGGATACGCGCCCTCCCCGGTCGAGCAGGTCGTCACCGGCGACAGCACCCCCGCCGACGCCGCAGGGCTCAGCTAACCCCATCCGGCGGGGACCGGCTCGCGCCGGTCCCCGCCCCTCCTCTTCTCCCACTGCTGCACAGGAAGGCCCGACCATGACCACCACGACCACCGCACCCCGCCCCGCCCACCGCTTCGACCCGTACCAGGAGGACCCGACGCTGCGAGCGGCCGAGGTCGCCGTCGACGCCGCGGCCGCGTCCGGCGACGCCGACGCGACCGCCGCCGCAGCGCGAGCGCTGATCGTCGCCGCGGCCGCCTACGGCTGGCCCACCGCGACCGCCCTCGTCTTCAAGTACGAGACGACCGGCCCCATCGCCCACGTCTGGGGACTGTGGAAGGTCCTCGACGCCGACCGCCAGGTGCTGCGCGAATGGGACGAGGAGCCCGGCGACATGACGGACGAGTCCGAGGAGGAGCTGATCGCCCTCGACCTCATCAGCAACCGCCGCGCGACCCTCGACTACACCGACTTCGGAAAGCCCATCGGCTCCACGACCCTGATCCTCCACACGCTCGCACTCTGAGCGCGTGCGCGGGCCGACCCGAAACGGGCCGGCCCGCACGAGGGGGAGAGCCCCCTCGACCCCCCGGTCACGCGCGTGGAACGGCCACGCGCGCTCGAGCGGTAGTCAGCGGCGAGGACGCGGCTTGTACTTCTTCCCCGCCCGGATGTTCCGGTTCTCGATCACCCCGACCACCGCCAGGCCGGCGGCCACGGCGACGATCAGCGCCCACCCGAGCACGTTGAACCACTCACCGGTGAACGCCGCGTACGTCTGCTCGCCGGCGATCGCGAAGAGCATGAACGATAGCCCGAACCAGACCATCCCGTTGCTGATCAGCGCAGCACGCGCGAGCTTGGTCCGAGGCTTCGACATGCGCCCACCCTCCCACCGGACCCTGGACGTGTCCACGGGGCCGAGGCGGTTCTAGGGTGAGCGCATGAGCACCCCGACCCCGCGCGAGCTGCTGGCCGTTCACGTCGCCGTCGACCCCTCCGGGATCACCGCGACCTTCACTCTGGGCGACCCGATCGGGCCGGGACAGCCGGCGGAGTGGTTCACCTACGGCATCGAGCTCACCGGCGCCGATGGCGCCCTGGTGAAGCACTTCGGCGTCCGCCTCTCAGAGCAGGAGACGAAGGCGTTCGTCTTCGAGTTCGAGAGCGCCACCCAAGCCAACTACGACGCCACGCACGTCACGGACCGTGGCGCCTCGCTCGTCGCCCGGGTCCCGGACTCCTCACTCGGCGTCGACGCGATCGGCACAGTCACCGGATTCGCCACCATCGAGGGCGAGGACGTCGCCGCCGGCGTCGCCGTGCAGCTCCTCACCTAGAGACGCCGCTCACGAAGGCCCCTTCTTCCGAGGCTCAACGGCATCGGAGCGTGATTCGAGTACAGCCCGCGCGTTACCACTCCGGGTCTTGTTCCCGAACACGGCTACGAGCGGCACAACGACGTCATCGATCACGTGCGCCACCAGATCGATCGCCCGCGACCCCAGCATGACCAGCAGGAAAAGAGCGCAGACGATTCCGGCGACCCACGGCCCGAAGGTCGCGAGCCCGCTCAGAAGGGCAGGGAAGGTTGCGACCGTACCGGTCGCGGCGAGGAAGTCGCTCACAAGAGTCTCGATGCCGACGCAACAGCCCGCGCAGTCGCGCCTAGATCGATTGACTACTAGGGGCGTTGCTACTTCCGCGCCGGAATGTATCGTCTGAGCGGTTTCGGCTCAACGTCGCGGGACGCAGAGCATGTGACTCGACGATCTTCGGTGAGGAAGGTCTTTCGCAGAACGTGAGATCCACCGCTTGCGCGGCTAGTCCGATTGACGATCGCTTGCGCGCCGTCAGTGTGGGTGTCTCCGTTGCTGGGCCGGCACCTGCGAATCCGCGGGTCCGACCTGTTGTGTCCATTCTGCCAGCACCTAGCAGGGACACCCTCTCTGTTCGCTGGGAGCGTGAGGACGTCCCGTCGAGCCTGCTGCCTCGTCGGAGTAGCGGAGGGCGAGCCGTCCTACCTACGCTCAGCCCAAGCCCGTCCCGTAAGGGGATGGTTTTCCGGGTCGGTCGGTTTCTCTCAGGTCCAGCGGCGTTCGAGCCAGTGGAGTGCGGCGTCGGCTTCCCGCCGCTGAAACTCGCGAAGGGTAGGCATGTCTTCCGGTGCCGGTGTCCGCAGCGTCTCCACCCACGAGCCCGCGACGCCCGCGAGCACCGCATCGATCGCTTCCGCTGCGACCCCCCGCAGGGAGCGGTGCTCGAGGTAGCTCTCCGCGTCGCCGTGCGGATCGCTGACGAGGAGATCGAGGAGGTAGGTCACCGAGTCGAACCAGGGCGCTCCAATACAGGCCCAGGGCCAGTCGACCAACCACACCCGCGAACTCGCGTCGATGAGCACGTTGTCAGCGCGGCAGTCCAGGTGCACCAGGTGATCCCCTTCGACCGCCTGCGGAAGCTGCGCTGACGCTTCCCGCAGCCGCCCGAGGTGTGTGCGGACCCACGGGTTGAGGTCCGCGACGGCCCCCGATGCGGCGAGGCGGTCCCAGCTCGATGCGTCGGGCGTGAGCTCATCCGAGAGACGCGGAAGCGCCGAGGGGCTGTCGAGGAGAGGCAGGGCGTCCAGCGCGTCGAGTACAGCCGTGGTGTCGTCGGGACCGGGGTGCCGTCCGTCGACGTCTTCGAACCCCACCACCACCCAGTCGTCCTGTTCGATCATCCCCACGAGTCGAGGGGCGACCACCGATGCGGGGAGGTCGCGGACGACTGCCGCTTCCCGGCGATGCAGGTCGAACGTCCCCGCGTTCCGCGCGCGACTGATCGACTTGGCGAAGACGCGACGGCCACCCGCGAGTACCAACCGGTCGGCGCCTCCCGAGGAGAAGCCTCCTGACTGGCTCGCCGCTCCCACGACCTTGCTGTCGATCGCGTCCTCGAACGCGCGACGTACCGGGCTGGGGGCCTCCGCCCAAGTCATACGTGCCATGTTCTCCCCCTCCCAGTGCATCTACCCTCTCAGGGATCGCCGTCCCGTGAGGGGATCGGCTACCGGTCGCTGAAGCGGAGCGGTTGCGCCGATCGTGCAACCTCGGGCGTTGTTTCGGCGCTGCGATGCGCTGGCTGTCGCGGGCTGCTGCTGCTTCTGCTCAGGAAGACGAAACCGAGGCCCGTGATGGCGTGGCACGCCGGCGCCACGAATGCGCATTCGATGACAAGAAGGACCTCCGGAGCGGTGCGCGGACGGTCGAGCGCTGAGAGGAGCCAGGTGCCTGCGACGTGGACTGTGACGGCAACGCTGATGATCCACAGCGCAGCCTTTTCAAGGAGCTCCGCCTTCGTTGCTGCGGCAGCGGCCAGGATGGGCGCCGCCAGCGCCACGACACTGAGCAGGCTCATCGCGAGGAGGGGCGATCCGAGTTCGAGGGGCGGGACAAGGCTCGACCACGACAAGTGGAAAGTGGTCCATCCGGCTCCGAGAGCGCAGAGCCCGATGACGGCGGCCAAGAACGGACGGCCGCGCCGGAAGCTGGCGATTGCCGTGCACAGCCAGGCGAGAGCGACGAGTACCACGGCGAGGAGGACGGGGGCTGCGTAGCTGCGTCCCATGGTGTCGACGTTGCCGCCGGTTGCGGTGGCCATGGTCCGGCCGCCGACCTCGAGGACGACTGATCCGTAGGACCAGGCGGCCAGGAGGAACAACAGTCCGATCGCGCTGCTCGAGCGTCGGCCTTGACGGCCCGCGACGACGAAGGTCTCACGGAGGCCGGCCCAGGCGAGCTCTTTCCGGTCGCGCGGAGTCGGACCCTCTGTTCCGATCGCTTCATCTCCATCGAGGAATGCGCCGACGACTGCCTCGGCGTTGGCGTCCCGCCATGCAGCCGGGTACCAGCGCAGTGCTCGCATATATGCGTCAACGGAGGACGTGCTCATGCCGGCGCGATCCGGCCGAGACGACGAGTGGCGCTGGATGCGGCGCGCTCGAGCTGCGCCAGACGCTCGGCGTCCGCCGCGAGGCGAGCGGCGCCGGCGTCGGTCAGCCGGAAGTACCGGCGCCGACGTCCGTTGACCTCCTCGTCCCCGTCCGCGGCGACGAGGCCCTGGTGCTCGAGACGATCTAGGGCGGCGTAGAGAGTGGGGATCTTCAACGTCATCGCGCCGTCGGAGAGCTCGCGCACTGCCGCCACGATTCCGTATCCGTGCGCGCGTCCGGTGGCGAGAACCGTCATGATCCACACCCGCGGTTCCCGAATCTCTTCCACGCGCGCACCATACTCTGCGCAACGGAGTATCACCAGTCCCAGAGCGGTCGGCCATTGTTCCGTTCCGAGATCGTTCAGCGGGCCGTCGGGCCGTCGGGTGCTGCTCTCGGCCGCGCTGTGCGCCGCGGCCGAGAGCAGGACGACACCGGCGGCCCCCCGCCGGTCTGTCGCGTGCGGCGTCAGCGAAGTCCCCACTTCTCGACCGCACCGCCACAGTAGAGCCACCGGCGCGCTGCCCGAACGACGTCAGAGCTGGACGCTGCTGCGCAACTCGCCGCCGCTCCACGTCTCGAGAATCCACCGATCGGGTCTGGGCGGTGCGCGGCCATGTCCCGTGCTGCTTCTAGGGCCCGCTCCGCAGAGTCGTCGATGCCGATGACATCCGACGTCTCGGCCCAGAAGGAGCTCCGCAGAAGGAGGTAGTGCTCGCCGTCGATGTTGACCCTCACACTTCGAATCGTCGTCGATCGAAGAACCCCGTGATCGGTCTGGCACGAAGTAACAGCTTCCTGGCGCGCGTCTCAGCGGCGCAGCGCTACTTCACAGCGGACGGTCTCAGGTTCCCGGCGTGGTGCTGAGTGTCGCCAGCGGGTCCTGCGGTGAGGGGTCCGTGATGTGGACCGCCCACGCTTCGCCCTGGCTCTCGGACCAGAAAAGGTACATGTCGCATCGGGGGAGCCCGGGAGCATCGAGGATCACCCTCGCGTTGGCGGGAACGACGTCCGAGTAGACCGTGGGGCGGGCGCCGGCTTGAGCGGCCGGCGCGCACTCAGAGACCAGCTCGGTCACTGAGTCTTGGTTCGACGCGGGAAAATGCGTCATGAGCTCGGCCCGCGGATCGTTGGCGGCGAGGTCCTGCATCAGCGTTGCGGCGTACTCGGTGTTGAGACCCTCTCGCGGGTAGTACGGGTCATCCGAGGTGCTGACAAAGGCGACGACGGCCGCCACCGCGCCCAGAACGACCACTGCAGTTGCTCCTACGACGAGGACTCGAGTGAGTTTGGTGACCATGCGCTGATCCTGCCGTTCAGCTCTCCTCGCAGCAAACTCCCCGTAGGAGAGGCGCGGACCGGTTACCCGATGGGCGTCCTGGGGTGCGATCCGTTGTGGGCCGTGTTCCCCCGCTTCCTTAGGCTCTGCTTGTGACTTCGCGGAATCTGCTGCTTCGTGACGCGTTTCCGTGGGAGCTGTTCCCTTGGTTCTCTCTCGTGTTGCTGCTCGCTGTCGTCGTGGTCCCGGCGATCCGACTTCGCGATCCTCACCGGCGCCGTGACGCGCAGCTCGTCCTCAATGCCCGACGCGGTTCGGTGACCACCTCGGTGGTCATGGGCGTGATCGGCGCTTGCGCGTCGACTGGCATCGGCGTGCTGATCATGGCGATCGGGATTCTCGAGGGGTGGGGATTCTTCCTCCTCGCGGCAGGAGCCCTCGTTCAGCCGGCCATCACTGCATGGCTCGTCCGTGCACCCGTTCACCCGGAGCCTCCTTCATCCAGAACGATCGACGGTGGGGACCGGACATGAGCCGCCAGGTCAACACGACGGCGTCCGACACCATCGCGACACTCCTCGCCTTCACCGGTGTCATCGGCGCCATCGTCACCGTCGTCCTCGCCGGGCTCGGCACGGTGACGAACTGGCTGATCTTCCTCGACTGCACGGGCAACTACCGCAGCACGTTCCTTCAGGTTCACGACCCGCCCATCGACTGCCTTGCCGGGCCGGCGTGGCCGCTCGCCTGCTGGTTCGCACTCGTCGGAGTGGGCGCGCTCTTGACCTTCTGCACCTTCATCATCGGCGCCTACCGGCCTCGTTGGGCCGTCCCGGTCGGTGCCCTGCTCGCAGCAGTCACTGCGACGGGCGCCGTACTGACCGTGCCGACCGGCGCCTCATAATTCGTCCCGGCGGGGGATGGCCGAGCGAGTCGCCGTGGTCGGGCGCATCAGTCGGCAGAGACGGGTTCTGTCCGACCGGTCCGGACGACGAGGAGCGCTGCTCCGGTAGCGAAAGTGAGCGCACTGCCCAGAAGACCTGCAGTGGCGGGCATGTTCGGGTGCCGGAGAGTCTGCGGGTCGACCTCGTCTCCGTCGACGTCGTAGGTGCAGTCCACCCCGAGGGGCAAGATCGTCACCGATCCGGTGACACGGGTCGTTTCGTGGAACGGTCCGCCTGTTCGCGGGTACGGGCCGCTCTCGCACTGAACGGCTGGAGGCTCACGTCCATCGATGATCCACCCGGCACCGAGCGAGACCAGACCGCCGACGAGGGCCATCAGCATGACGGCGCCGCCGGCTGCGCTCCGAAGTGCTGACCTCATGCGCTCAGCCTACGAAGCAAGCCACGCCTCCCCGTGTTGTGCGGCTAGGTACCCGTATGGGGATCCCTCAGTGAGCTGCTGCGTCCCGGCCGACAGGGCGTCAGGCACGGAGCTCGCGACGCCAGACGACGGCATCCAAAGCGGCGATCACAGCGACTAACCAGCCGCCTGCCTGAGCGAACTCCCCGAAGAAGAGGAACGGACCAGTGCGTTGTGCGGTACTCACTGCTGTCTGTTCGTCCTGTGCAGGCGCTGCGCTCGTCGCACGAAGAGTACGACTCCTCCAATCGCGAGGGCGGCCCAGGCAAGCGACAGCCACCGCCCGAGGACGGCACTGGCGAGGAACGCGAGAGCCAGGAACGCGCAACAGCATGCGTAGACGACGCAGATCCAGACCCTCGGCAAGTAGTCGGTCATGGCCACACCCTAGCCAGACCCCAGTCGGCTGGTCCTCGCTATTGGCGCGTCCCGCATGGGGATGGTTCACCGGCACGCAACGTTCTAGTTGTCCTTGACTCTGCGACCCGCGCCGCGCCCGTCTCCGCCGGCAATCCAGTCGTTGACCGCTCGAGCTACGTGAGTGTTGTGACTTGCGGCCCATGAGGGATCGTTGGATGCGGACGTGAAGGCGATCATCGGTGTGTGCCGGATGCGGCCGTGACGGTCGCGCCAGTGCAGGACCATCAAGCCGGCTTTTTGGCGCACTTGGATTGTCTGGTCGCGAGGGACGCGTCGGGACCACCAGACCCCGTGGACGGTGAGGTCGTTCTCTCGCAGGCTGACGCCGCTGAAAACAACCCACCGCGCAGCGAGCGATATGACGACCGCGAAGATGACGATGAAGACCAGCTGCTCGTCCAGCGCGAGGCCGGGCTTCCATACTGTCGCTGCCGGCACGCAGATCAGAGCTGCGGGCAGGAGTATGCCGAAACGGAGCTGGATATTCGGGCGAAACCGCACGAGCGCTGATTTTAGGGGGCGCCCGCCCGTTCGTCGTTCCGCACAGGGGTCGTTCAGTGGCCGGTGAGCGGGCGGGTGCTGCTCTCGCCCGCGCTGTGCGTCGCGGCCCAGAGCAGGGCGGCACCGGCGGCCCCCGTCGGTCTGTCGCGTGAGGCGTCAGCGAAGTCTCCGTTTCTCGACCGCATCGCCACAGGCCGCGTGTCCACAGCGCGTGACGCCCCGGCTGCGGATTACGGCTAGCAGCTAGCGAACGCCGCGGGCACGCTCGTAGCACCGGTAGAGCACGATCGCGCCGACGGCTGACACGACGAGTCCGATCAGAAAGCCCACGAGCAGGACCGGGCTGAGTTGGCCCCCGGTCTGATCCAGGTCCGCACGAACGCCGGCCTGAAACCCCGACACCGAGCAGAGGAAGGCGATCACGACACCCGACGCGAGCAGGCTCACGCCCTTGAGCACTTCCACCATGACCACCCCCGGTCGTGAAGCTACCGCAGAGTGTTCCACCCCGCGACCGCCTCGTCCCGTAGGAGGATCGTTCAGTGGGCCGCTGGGCCGGCGGTGCTGCTCTCAGCCGGGCTTTGCGTTGCGGCCGAGTGCAGGGCGGCGGCGGTGACCCCGCCGGTCTGATCGGATGCGGACGCGAGGTCCACACATCTAAGAGTCATCTCGGCCAGTTCGTGCCGTTCGCACTACTATCCAATGCAGGCAAATAGCGGATAGAACCCCGGTCAGTACCATGAAAATTAGCCGGTAAGTATAATTGGTTTCTTGTTCGCTAAGTGTTGCGAGCAGCCACGCTATGCCGAATGATTCTCCCATGGCAACGAAGAATGCCAAAAGAAGACGCATGGAATAAGAAAGCCGAATTCCAATACAGCGGTCGAGTGCAAACACTGCCGAAGAAGCAACTACGCTATTTGTGGCAGATAAAAACGATGGAATTATGAATGAGGCGACTAGGTAGAAGGGCCCAAGAAAGCCGACATCAGTAAGGAGGCTTAGAGCAGGGAAAAAGAGCCCAAGCCCGGCGCTGCCCGCGAAAAACAGTACATAATATAACGCGAGCGAGGCCCCATCGAGGGAATTCGGCTTCAAGCGGTCCACGTGCAGACCGTACCGCTGAAAGCAAGTCACCGAGGTGACACGCACCAACTTGGGTCGACTCAACCCCGCGAGGAGTAAGCGACCGGCCCCACGACCTTTCGGGCCCAGCGGTGTCGAGGGGGCTAGAACAGGCCGATGCTGTGCCGGGGAGCGAGCCGTCCGAATGGAGCTCGCTCAACTTCCCTGCGATGAGCGCCGACCGAGCCATCTTCAGCCGGCGGCCGCGGAAACCCGTCACGTATGGGGATCCCCTTACGGAACGCTGTGCGTTCGACGTCGCCTAGCTAAATGGTGGCGTCCGTGACGAGCTGTTTCTCCGTGAGCAGTTCGCGGAGAGCTGTGCGGGCGCGTTGGTATCGTCCACGTGCGGTGCTGGCGGAGAGGCCGAGGATCCTGCCGGCATCGATGACGGTGAAGCCGTCCCAGAGCACGAGCTTGATGAGCTCCGCCTGGTCGGGAGCGATCGCGTCGAGCGCGCGTCGGACGTCGAGATGCTCCGCGGTGGGCTCCTCGAGTGGCATCGCCCGCAACGTCCCGGCGAGCTTCATGGCCAGATCGGAGCGGCGGGCATTTCCCCGCTGAGCGTTGGCGAGGGTGCGGCGGGCGACGCCGAACAGCCACATGCGTGCTTGCTCTGGATCCGTTGGGATGGAGTCGACTTTGCGCCAAGCGACGAGGTAGGTGTCGCTGAGCAGATCCGCTGCGTCCGCGACGGGCGAGACGCGGCGCTCGAAATAGCTGAGCAGGTCAGAGGCGTTGGCGAGGTAGACGGCCTCTAGGACGGCGGTCCTTTTGGCCTTCACGGCGCCTGCTCCTCTGTGATGTTGCAGCCGCCGGCCGATTCGATGGAGACGCCTTCGCCGTATCCGGCCTCTCTGAACTGCTCGATGATGCGGTCCGCGATCAGCCGGGTCACCGCGATCCCAGGATCCGCGGTGAAGCCACGGGCGTCTGCCTCTCTTTGCTCCTGCTCGATGGCGGTACGTCTGGCCTCGGCGTCGACGCTCGCGATCGTCGGGTCCCAGTCGTGGGTACTGAGGAACACGCGCGCTTCGCGCGCCTCACGCTCGACGTCTGCGCCCTGGCCGGCGGAGTAATCCGGCTCGACCCGAATCGCGACCTGGCAGAGAACATTGCCCTGCCCGTCTCCAAGGTCGAAGGAGCGCTGGACGGCTGCGTCTGGGGTGAAGCCTGCCCAGTCGAGAATCGCGGGGCCTGCCACTGCGCCCGTGACGCCAAGGCTCAGGCCGGCGACGCTCAGCGCGCCGACCAGCCACAGGTTGCGACGTCGCCGCGGACGACGAGTACTGTCGCCGACCTCCTCGACCGCCAAGCGAGCAAGACGGTCCGCATCGCCGCGTAACGCGGGATACGACTGCCGGGTCGGCGGCACGGCACGGCGAATCAGGTCGTCGAGTGGGTCGGCCACGGGTGCTCCGTTTTGGGTGCTCATACCGATTACATGTCCGGCACCAGCCCGAACGTAATGGGAGCCGTGCGAAACGGCCCCATCCGTCCGGTGAACGATCCCTGCACGGTCACTAGTCGGCGCAGCTATCGCCCCCTCAGCCGCCGGTGGGTAGCTGCGGCGTCTCGAAGAAGAGGTACGGCAGGAAGTGGAGTGTCACTGAGGCGGCGATGCCGATGACCGGCACTATCCAGTAGCGCTGGCGAGGGTGAGCGAGTCGGCGGACGGTGATGAAGGCGACGACGGGTGTCACGAGGACCGGCACCCATGCGCCAAGCGTTGCCCACTGCACGGCTGGTCCGAAATCGCGCAGGTCCTGTGCTTCATCGAAGGCCGGGTGCATCAGGTTGCCGTAGTGCAGCAGCGTGAACGGGACAAGTGCGACGGCGAGTGCGAAGTGAACGACCGCGAAGACACCGATTCGGAAGCGAGCGCGGTCGAGGTCTATTGCGAAGGCCGGAGAGGTCACGAGCGAAGACTAGCCAGTGAGGACGGTCTGCTTGCTAGGTAACCGCGAGAGGTCCGCCCGCCGATCGAGGCGTCCGTATGGGGATCGCTGGCCAGGCGTCCGGTACGGGGTCGCTGAGCAGGCACTTCTCGAGTCCCGCGGTGCCGATGATCGGTGCCGTGTGGCGGTACCGTCGTTGCCCCTTTCGTAGAGGACCTCTGTGATCACCGTCAGCAGGTCAGGGTGAACCTGACGAGCTGGAGACCAACGCTCGTCGCAGTGATGGCAGCGAACGCGATGAGCGACGCCGCCGGATTAGACGGCACTCGGCGTCTCTTGGACAGCATGAGGATGCTGGATGCGCCGAGCGCCCAGGCAGGTGTGCTGAGTGCGGCGATGAGGAGCAGGACGGGTCCGCCTGTCGGAGGCCGTCCAGGGTCATCCATCTCCGCGAAACCCATCAGCCCGGCGATGAGGATCGCTAGTCCCGAGAACGTCACGATTCCGAGGATCGCTGTGAGGAGGAGGGCGTAGGGGAGCGCGGTCGATGTGAGCGCACGCGCGGTCTTCGCCGCCGCATAGACGGATCCTCCGATAACGAGCAGGGCGCCGAGGTACCAGGCTGCTGCGCTCAGCGGGATCTCGCGCGGCCGGCAGTCCGTCATAGCTGGTGAAGCGAGGGTCAGCAAACTCGCGCCGGCCTGAACGAGAAGCGCGGCGATAACGGTGAGAACAATCGCCGTCGCACCGGCGATCCGGCTCGCGCGCAACCGCGCACCATCCTGCTGGTCGGTCATGGGCTCGAGGGTAGCCACCCCAGTCGGATAAAGAGGTCTGGTGGAGGCAGCCGCTCCCCATGGGACTGGCAACCATGCGTCCGGTAGGGGATCGTTCACAGACACATCGAGGGACTGGCGACGTTCGTCCGTGCAGTCTGAGACGAAACCGTGCTCTGAGGGCATTCACTACTGAGGGGGTGATGTCGGATGGTCGGTGCTACTGAGGTGACGCTGGTGGATCGTCTTCGCGGTGGTGACCCTTCGGCGCTGGATGCTCTCTTCCGGATGCACGGCCGCGCGGTCCACCGGGCCGCGAGAAGCTTCCTCGCGGACGCCGGCCACGCGGAGGACGTCGTGCAGGAGAGCTTCTTCCTGCTCTGGCAGCGCCGCTCGAGCGTGCGCATCGTGGGGGAGTCGGTGCTGCCCTGGCTGCTGGTGACGGCACGCAACATCAGCTCCTCGACCAATCGCCGCGAGCAGCGCCGGCGCTACCAGCCCCTGTCCGTCGACATCGCTTCTCGCGGCGTCGACGCGGAGACGGGTGACCGGCTGTTGGACGTGCGGCGGCTGGTCGAGCAGATGAGCGCGACGGACCGGGCGATCTGGACGACGTGCATCGAGGACGACCTCAGCTACAGCGACGCCGCGCGCTCCCTCGGCCTGTCCCACGGGACGGTCCGCAACCGTCTCGCGCGGGTGCGGGCATCGCTGACGGGAATCCTGACGGAACGGACAGAGGACCATGGACAGTCGTGACCTGAGCGATGAGCAGCTCGAGCGCATCAGCGCCCGACTCGCGCACCGCATCCGCCACCGCCGACGCCTCGGCCAGGCCGCAGCAGTGGCACTCGCCGGCGTCGCCGGCGCGGTCCTCAGCGCGGCAGTCCTCACGGCGGTGACGACGGAGCGCGGCACTCCGGTCGCGGCGCCCGTCACCTGCTGGGAACAGGACGGGCAGGGCGTTGCCCTGTCGGGCGAGATCCAGACGCCCGCGAAGCAGTCCACCGCGTCGCTCGCAGCGGCGTGTGCTGCGCTCGCGGGCACCAACGGAGACGAAACGGACGCCGCCTTGTTCTCCCTCGCAGGAACCCAGGTGTGCCAGGAGGGCGGCCGGATCGACATCTTCACGGGACTGACCACCACAGTCGACTGCACCAACCCGCCCACGACCCAGACCGGAGTCGACCAGTGACCTTCAGACGCACGAGAACCCTCGCCCTCAGCATCCTCTGCCTCTCCGCGGCGCTCCTCGTCAGTGGATGCGCGACGAGCGCCAGCAGCCCCGGGTCTCCATCGACGTCGCAGGTGCCGGGTGAACTGCTCAGCGCCGAAGACGCGACCAAGCCCGTCTACGAGACCACCGCTGTCATCGGCGATCAAGGATCAGGCGAATGGCTGCTCGATCACCCCGTCAGCCTGCGCATCACCGGCACCGACGGCCGGTCGGAGCTCAGCATCGACGGTCCCTGCAACACGCTCACCTACGACCTCCAGTCCGCCGGCCTGCAGACCTCCGTATGGGTCGTCACCGGAGGCCCCGCGACGACGTACGTCGGCTGCCTCGACGCGGCCGGCGAACGAGAGCAGTGGCTGATGGACGTGCTGGGCGCAGAGGACGTCAGCCTCACCCAGACCACCACGACGATGCGCATCCGCTCAGGCCCCGTCACCATCGACGCCACCGCGAGCACGACCCCCATCTCCACCGAGACGCCTGCCGAACCAACGGAAACCCCTACATCCACCGTCCCGACGGAGGGCCCACCGGGCACCCCCATCGCCACCGCCGCCTCTGAGGGCCCGATGGTCGACGTACAGACGCTGACGAACCCGGCGCTCGACCTCGCCAACGGTCTCGGAATCCGTCTCTCGACGCCCAGCGCGGAGGAGAAGAAGCAGTACCCGATCTACGCGGTCAGAGCCACGTACAAGGAGCTCGCCGCGTACGACCCCGCTCTCGCGGACCACTACTGGGTCGCACCGGACGAGCCAGTGTGGGCGCTGACCGTGCACGCGCCGGCGGAGAAAACGGACGTGCCCTACGGCTTCGACCTCCATCGGGTGGACGTCTTCACCGCCGTCTACGACGGAATCAGCGGCGAGCTCCTGACGTCACAGGGCGATGTCGACCTCGCGTCTAAAGGTGTGCCCGGCGAGCTGATCACCGCCGAGTAGATCCGTTGTCACTATCCCGAAAGGGGATCGTTCACCGGTCGCGTATCCGGCTACGGGCAGCGGTAGGTCTTCGCGAAGTCGGTTGCCGTGAACTGCCTTCCCTCGGTCATCGAGTTGAGCGACGGGCAGATGTCGTGGTTGTGTGCCGCTACGAAGGGGGTGGCTGATTGTGGGACGCAGCCGTAGTCCTGGTCGGGCTGGTCGAGGATGCGCAGCTGACCTGTCTCCCCGGCGGCGAGGTGAAGATCGGACCAGGAGCAGGACCAGATGAGTGAGGCTCCGGTGTCGTTGGTGATGCTGACGTAGTGGGAAGGGCCATGCACTCCGAACAGCAGATCACCCACCCACAGAACCGCGGCCGTCAGGACGGCTAGAGCGCCCAGCGCGATCGACGGTCTCACCGACCGTCGTTGGCGGGGTGGCGTCTGCCGGTTCGGTGGGAGTCCGCTCGGATCCCAGCTGTCCAGACGTTCAACCACGGCGCCTCCACCCCTCAGCGTGACGAGGATCGGCCTCGACTGCCGCCGCGCTCGTTCCCTTGAGTTCTCCCACGGGAAAACAGTAGGCATGACACGGCTCTCACCACGAGGAGCAACCGACTCGCGACCGAGAGCGTTCCGTTAAGGATCGGTCCCGCTTTCAGGTTGGATGCGCTCACAGCGGGTATCCGAAGTAACGTTCTTGCCAGCTCGGATTGCTCATCACGATCGGCCCGTCGTACTGGCCCCAGAGGGATTCCTCGGCAGCGACCGCGAAGTCTAAGGCTTCGAGAGCTGCGGTTATCGGTTGCAGGTCCTCCGGTTCGACCAGCGCGTCGAACTCCTCTCGCGAGTACGCTCCCGGCCTCTCGAGGGCGATGAAGCAGAGGTCCCCGTGCTGGCTGATGGCGACGACGAGGTCTGCCGTCGTGCGTGTGGCTGCACCGTTCACTGTCACCTGAGTAAACGTTGCGGAGTCCTGCCAACTCCACGGATCGTCTACCGACACCGCGCCGGGAAAGCTCTTCTCGAGGAGCGCTGCAAGCGCGTCCACCTTTGCGGCCAGTCGTGGTCCGTCGAAATCGATCGGCCGCTCGGGAGCCGCAGGGTCATCCATCTCGCGTAACCGGCGTTCAAGCGCCGCGCCCCCTAACCACATGCTCGAAGTGTCCTCCATGCCGACCAGGTTCGGCTCGTCTGATGAGCTGAGACGACGGAGGAAAGTTGACCGCCCTTCAGCTCGAACGGACGCACGGTCGGCTGCTCGTGGTCATCGAGGCTCGCCCGGAGCAGTTGACTGTTCCGTTAGGGGATCGTTCAGTGGATGGCGGCGGCCGGCTGAGGGCGCCGATCGGGGGTCTCCGTCGCCCGTAGCGGACCGAGCCCGAGTGCGCGTCTGAGGCCGAACGCGCCCGACGCAGGCCCGGACAACTCTCGCCGTCGCCGGTCGTAGGTTCGGCTAGGTTCAACTCGTGCCTTCGAGTCGACCAAGTGACCTTTCCGCTTCGGCAACAACAGGAGCAAGTTTTCTTGCGCACGCGTGGATAGCCCTGCTTGTAGCGGTTTCTTACACGGTATCTGCTCTTATGATTGCTGGACCGATGCGTGAAGCGGCCTCGGGAGTGCAATACACGCTGGCAGATGCAGTTTTTGAATACGCGTGGCCGTTTGCTTTGGTTGCTGTAGTTCTTCTCGCGCTGTCGCCCTTGACCGCGAAGATATCGAGGTCTATTGGTGGCAGCACTAATGGGGGTTCTCGTCAACCACTGAGCATCACGAGAAAAGCTTGGCTTATTTCGCTAGTTGCATTTGGGGTCTGTTTAATTCCCGCAACCCTTGCCAGCGCTTTTGGGTTTCTGATAATACCATTCTTGCTAATCATTGGCACCCCGTCGTCTTTTTGCATAGTGGTGCTCTTCTTGCAAAGGGCGAATGCGCGCAGTGCGCGACAAATCAGACCTTGAAACAGGTGGTCGCGTGTTCGCCTTGTACTCACCGGAGGGGCTGGCGCCTTGCTTCGTGCGTTGCTGCGTGGCGATCCCGCCCGAGGGTCAGAGGGTGGGGAACCAGCTTGAGTTGTCCACGATCCACAGCGACACGGAGTTCCAGAGCCCGGTGATGACGAGGACGCCGATCGCGATGAGGAGCGCGGCGACGGCCTTGTTGGCGTAGGCGCCGATGCGGCGCAGCCAGCGGCGTGAGCGTGCTGCGCGGGCGAGGACGAGTCCGAGCAGGAACAGCGGGGCGAGCATGCCGAGGAAGTAGACGAACCCCAGCATCACGCCGAGTCCCACGGTGTCGATGTTGGAGGCGAGGCCGTAGGCGATGGCGAGGGACGGTCCGAGGCAGGGGTACCAGACGGCGGCGCAGCTGACTCCGAGCAGCAGTGCCTTCGCGGCCGAGCCGCCCGGAGTTGACGTTCTCGTGATCCAGGGGATCCGGAGGACGCCGAGGGAGTAGAGGCCGGCGGCGATGAGCAGTCCGCCGGCGATGAACGTGTACGGCGGCCGGGCGAGGTTCACATTCGCGCCGAACGCGAGAAGCAGCGCCACGGATCCGATCAGCACGAGAGCGGCCCCGACCGCGAACGCGAGGATCGACCACACCTGCCGAGACGGTCGAGCTCGCCCGTCCCCTGTCGAGGTGAGCGCGCCGACGATGCCGGGGAGGATCGGTGCGGCACAGGGGGAGAGGAGAGCGAGCGCGCCCGCGAGGAACGCGGTGCCGAGCGCGGGGAACATGCCCTCACCCTAGTTTCCGGAAAGGGCGTGTCCTGGTCCCGCGCTTCCTAGGCTGACCCTGTGACCTGGACAAGTCGACCGCGCAGCATCGCAAGGGTGACCGCTCGAACCCTCGCCATCACGGCCATCGCTGCCGCGGGCGCGGCCTCGCTCAGTGGGTGCTTCACCACCGCCGAGCGGCCGCCGCTCACTTTCGCGGACCTCGACCGGGCGGCGACCGACGCCGATACGTTCCCGACGCTGCCCCCGCGGGCCTCCTGGTCCGAGATGGACGAGACCAGCTCCCGGCTCGTCGGCCGAGTCGGCGACCTGTCGCTGTTCCTGGCGCGCACGAGCGATCCGGAGACGACATGCCTGACGAGCGTCGCTGACGAGGACACATGGGGCCAGAGCTGCGGGGCCGGCGGGTTCGACAGCGCGATCGGCCGCGACACGGTCCACGTCGTCCCGGACGGCGGGGGAGTCGAAGAGACGTGGACGCCGCTCAGCGAGAACGTCTACGTCGACAGCCCTGGTGTGCGGTGACGACGATCGAGGAGCTTCGACTGGCGCTCGTTCCCGTGTTCGAGGCGATGCTGCACGAGGACGAACGCTCGTCACTTCGGCTGCACTTCGTGCGGCTCGCAGAGTGGCCGGACGGTTCTCCTCTGAGTCCTGCAGATCGCCTCGAGGACGGCAGCGTCGTCGCGCAGTGGGTAGTCCTCGGGGAGACGGGCTCATCGCGAGAGCTTCAGAGCGGCGTCTCCGTGTTCGTCCTCGCTCTGGCCGTGCAGAGCGATCTTCAAGACTTCATCGCGGAGAGCGTCTTCGGGTGGGGACAGCTCAGGGGTACTTAAACGCTCCTGCCACCTTCTGGCACCGGGCGCCTCCGCCGGTAGAGGCGAGCGGCAGGCCACATCGATGAACTATCGAGACCTGGCCGCCTCCTCGATGAACCACTGTCGTCGTACGGTCTGGTCATGGGTGCATTGGTTCGGCGTCGCGTTCGGTGGTGGTGGCTCGCGATCGCGTTGGTTGCTCTCGTCGCTGTGGTCCTTCTCGCCGGTGACCGTTCGGGTACCTGCGTGGAGTACGTGAACTCGCCAGGCGTGTGCACCAGCGTCAACGAGGATCCCCGTACCTGGGTACTCGTCGGGATCGGCAGCCTGATCGTCCTCGGCGCACTGTATGGAGCGTTTCGGCGCCGGTAGTCGAGCCCTGCAACCGATCATGGCCGCCCGCGAAAGGATCGTGAGCGGGCGATCGGCTCGGTGGCTGAAAGCCTTGAACTCGCGTGCAGCCCACGGTTCTGGACTGCCGCGACGATCAGCCGGACATCGAGCGGCGTCCATACACTGAGGACTTGTGACTGCTGATCGAATCCAGCTCGTGCGCGACGACAAGCTCGCTATCGTCCCCGCCTCCGCCGTCGCGGTGCAGCCGTCAGCGGGCTGCTGATGGCCGGCGGGGCGAGCAGTGCGCTCGCCTGCAACGCTCTCGGCGCGGTGATCCATGACGTCCGATCAGCGATCTGACCACGACGCGTCTCTCGAGCGCGAGCCCGACACGGCTCAGGCTCGCACCGATGCGAACTTCCGCCCGGCCGACCACTTCGACTCCGACGGCTCGATCACGCAGCCGACCCTCGGCTTCACCGGCTGGGTCCGCTGGATGTGGCGCCAGCTCACCAGCATGCGCACCGCGCTGTTCCTGCTGCTGCTGCTGGCGATCGCGGCGGTGCCGGGCTCGCTCGTGCCGCAGCGCTCCTCCGACCCCAACGGCGTCACCCAGTACTTCATCGACAACCCGGACCTCGCGCCGCTGCTCGACAAGGTCCAGGCCTTCGACACCTACACCTCGGCGTGGTTCTCGAGCATCTACCTGCTGCTGTTCGTCTCGCTGATCGGCTGCATCATCCCGCGGACGAAGCACCACTTCCAGGCGATGCGCTCGCGCCCGCCGAAGACGCCGGCCCGTCTGCAACGCCTTGCCGGCTACACCGTCCGAGAAGTTGAGGGCGCCACTGCGGAGGAGGCGATCGAGGGCGCCCACGCGATGCTGCGCCGCGCCGGCTACCGCATCGAGCGGTACAACGACCCTCGCGGCCGCTGGTCGAGCGTCTCCGCTGAGCGCGGCTACCTCCGCGAGACCGGCAACCTTGTCTTCCACTCCGCCCTGGTCGGCATCCTCGTCTCCGTGGGTATCGGCGGCGGATTCGGCTACAGCGGGCAGCGCGTGCTGGTCGAGGGCGGTCAGGGGTTCGCGAACAACCTCGCGGCCTACGACTCGTTCAACCCGGGGCGCTTCTTCGACAGCAGCCAGCTCGACCCGTATCAGCTGAACCTCGACAGCCTTGCCGTCGAGTACGTGACCGAGCCGGGCGAGGCGTTCGGGCAGCCGATCGACTACACCGCGACCGTCACCACCACCCAGCGCGGAGGCAGCAGCGAAGAACGCACCGTCAAGGTCAACGAGCCGCTAGCGATCGGAGGCACGAATGTCTACCTCCTCGGCAACGGCTACGCCCCGACCATCACAGTGCGCGACCCCTCCGGCACGGCGATCTTCACCGACTCGGTGCCCTTCCTCCCGACCAACGCGAACCTCACCTCGGTCGGAGTGGTGAAGGTGACGGACGGCCTTGCTGAGCAGATCGGCATGACCGGCTTCTTCTACCCCACCCAGGACCAGCTCGCGACAGGAGCATCGACGTCCGTCTTCCCGGACCTTCAGTACCCCGTGCTCTCGCTCAACGTGTTCTCGGGCGACCTGGGATTGAACGGCGGAGTGCCGACCTCGGTCTACGAGCTCGCCGTCGACTCTCTGACTCGACTGACCGGCGGCGACACCGGAGTAGCACCATTGACGCTGAAGCCGGGCGAGACCACGAACCTGCCCGACGGATTGGGTACCGTCACCTTCGAGAACGTCGGAGCCGACCCGGACGTCATCGGCACCGATAGCGTCCGCCGCTTCGCGTCCTTCGACATCCACCACGACGCCACCCAGGGCTGGGTGCTGCTCTTCGCGATTCTCGTCCTCGCCGGGCTTCTCACGTCACTATTCGTGCCGCGCCGACGAGTCTGGATCAAGGCCACCCCGGCCGAGGACGGCTCGCTGCGCCTCGAGTACGCCGGACTCGCCCGAGGCGAGGATCCACAACTCGTGCGAACGGTTAGATCGGTCGCAGACCGTCACGCGCCACTCGACTAGACGTCCGCTCAGCGCTTCACTTGGGTTCGGCTGAGTAGGTGCGTGCCGCCCAGCTTGGCCAGTAACTCTCGGCCGCGTCTAGGTCGATGCCGCGAAGACGGATGAGGCAGACGTCCTGGTCGCCGCGGGTAACTACCCAGAGGCTATGGGGCCGGCCGAGAGCTCGCTTCGGGATCCAGGCCAGCACCTCGTCGAGGTCGGTTTCTGAAAGCTCCCACTCTTGGTTCGACGTGCCGTCTTCGGACCAGAAGTGGACGCGGTACGTCGGACCGTCGACCTGCAAGGTTTGGTCGCGCGGATCGTGCAGCTCTGCTTTCACGCGCCCACTGTAACTATCGGGGTGCTCGAGGCCGTCCCGTATGGGGATCGTTCACCGGTACACGCAGACGCGACACCGAGCGTGTCGTTCCTCGCGGTCGCCTGCACGACTCTTCGCGCTACCGCGCCACTCGTGCAGACGACCGTGAGCATTGAGATGTTCAAGGTCCCCTGCACACGCGACCCGTGCGCCACTGAACCGTTCCGTAAGGGGATTCCCTACCGGAACTCCCGCCGGGAGATTAAGGGATGTTGGTAGGGGATGGGTCAGCGGAGAGCAGGGCGACCCGAGAGCCGCTCACCGGATTCTCGCGAGAGCCTCCGCGGTTGCGCGTCGAGCGAGGCGGATTGTCAGGTCGGAGCTGAGTAAGACGCCGAACCAGTGGTACCAGCAGACCTCGAGATGTTTCGGAGTGATGATGTGGTCGATGAAGAAAATCCGAGTGAGATCGACGGCCTCAGGAAAATACTCATCGGAGGGTGCCCCTGCCTCCGTCCCAGGCCCGAGACCCATCAGGTCTTCCTCAGTCAGGATTCGAAGCAGCGTCTCCCGAACCTCCAACCATTGGTCACCGTCAACCTCGGGCAGCGGGCGCTGCATCATCGACCTGTACGCCCGTCTGAGTGATGATTGCTTCGTGAATCCAGTCACAGGACCATGATGGTTGCTCGCCCCCGGATGAGCTGTCGTGGCCGCAGCAGTGATCGTTCCGTATGGGGATCGCTCACCGGTACACGCAGAAGCGACACCGAGTGCCTGTCGCCATTCGCAGACGCCTGCACAACGCGTCGCGCCACCCCGGCACTCGTGCAGACGACCGTGAACATTCAGATGCTCAAGGTCGCCTGCACAATCGACGCGAGCGCCGCCGAACTGTTCCGCAGAGGGATCGTCCTTCGGGCGTTACGGGGCTACTGGGAACCTGTGCAGCGCCGCCAGCTGCTCTGGCGAGTCAGGTGATCTTCTCGGCCTCGCGGAGCACCTGATCGACGTCGGCGCGAGCGTCGCCACCAGCTCGTGCAGTTCGGTCGCATGGTCTCGCTTCCGCTCGTGGATCAGCGAGCGCATGCCGGGGTTTCGTGCGCGGTCAGTCAGGCCAGATGGCGCCCAGTACGCGCATCGTTTCGGAGCGACTGAGACCTTCGTGCTTGCTTTCGGCCACGAGTCGGTGAGCTGCGGTGAGCACGGCTCGTGGTGTTGCGGAGACGGAGTCGCTAACCCGTGTTCCGCTTCCGGTCCGCGTGACGAGTATTTTCTCGCCCTCGAGCGCTTTGTAAGCCTTGGCGACTGTGCCAGGAGCAACGCCGAGGTCGGCAGCCAGTTGCCGTACCGAGGGGAGTCGTTGATCGGCGGCGAGGACGCCGGTCGCGATCAATCCTCGGATCTGGTCCTGAATCTGATCGGTGAAGGGAGCGCCGGTCTCAGTGAGCGTGATGATCATCGTGCCGAGGACGTGGCGAGGCGACGGCTGCTCGCAGCAAGAGTGGAGAGGAGGACACTCCCCCAGAAGGCGAATGCGAGCACGAAGCAGGCGTAGCCGCTGACCTGAAAAAACGAGCCCAGCGCAGCAAATGAGGTTCCGAACTGCACTTGCCCGGAAGCACCTGCGCTGAGTTCCGTCCTCATGGTCGATGTCCCGTAAAGCGACACGAGGACGACCCCCAGATGCAGGAGAAGTCCACCACTCAGCGCCGCGAGAACATTGCGTGTTCGTGTAGCGCGTTGAGCGCTGTCAGCGACGCGATCTGCTGAGAGTGGCGGGAGCGAGATTCCTCGCAGGACGAGCGCTGTCAGCAGCAGGAGGAGGAGGAGAACCGCAAGACACGGCAGGGAGTACCACCAGCCATAGATCGTGGTGCTGGCGGTGGTGTTCTCCGAGATCGGCAGTTCGAACATCACGTGTCGGCCGGCTTCATCGGTCGTCGATGCGGCCCCCGCGACGATCGCCACGACGACTGCGAGCAGCGTCACGATCGCGGTGCCGATCAGCCGCCCCCGCGAGGTGAAGGTCATCACCGTTCGCGGGGCGAGCTCGGCAGTGCCGACTCTCTTCTCTGACCGTGCGGGAATTGCGAGGAAGGCGAGAGGGACGACGGTCAGAACGAGTGGGATCAGGAAGCGTGACAGCTGGACGTAGACCAACCAGTCGACCATCGCCGGAACCCACCAGGGGTACACCCACCAAGCCGAGAAAACGACGGCTGCAATCACTGTGAGGATCATGCCAACAGCGGTTGATGCCCTGACGCGCGCGGGAAGCGCCACGCCGTAGCGGCGAGTCAGCCAGTGGGCTCCAGCCGCAAGAAGAAGCCCAGCAGCTGCCGGACCGAACTGCATGAGCTGAAGCAGAAACATGTGGTTACCCCCTAGGTGTATCTGCACAGTAATACACTTCGTACCACTAGGGCGACACATTGAGCGGTGATGCATCGAAGTAGTGATCGGCCGCTCACTGGGGTGGCCCCCGCCCTGAGACGTTTCGACTCGCGACGGCGGCTGGCTGATCCTGTGCGCTGTTGAAGCGGCGGGTAGCGTCCCGTATGGGGGTCGTCTCGCGGTTCGCGCTCGTCAGGCCAGCCCTACTCGACGTCGCCGCTTTCCGTGAGCTGGTCGCGCAGCACCCTCCGTGCCCTCGACAGTCGAGCGCGAACGGCCGTCGCCGGTTTCCCCAGAACGACGGTCGCCTCCTCCTGCTGGGGAGAGCCACCGACGTCGCTCTCGAACAGCTGTCACTTGTTCGGCCTACGTGAGCGTCGTGTGCCACGTTTGATCGTCTTGCCCAGAAGCGCTCATGAGCCGGTAGGTCGCCGTGAAGCCGACCGAGGCGGGATCGGTCAAACCGCCTCCGAAGCTGAACGTCAGCGCTTGACCAGGCTTCAGGTGGTCAGGAAGCCCTCGGTAGGCCTGGACGTACTGTTCCCCGTTCTCGCTTCCATCCAAGTCGGTGACGGTCACGATCTCCTCTAGGCGATTCCAGAGGTGCCAGACGCCGTCCTTGTCCTTCTGTATTTCAAACGGTTGGCGACGAGCTTCACGTGCACGTTCAATGGCAGCTCGCTCTTCCGCGGCTGCTGCAGCCCGTTCCTCAGCGGCAGCCGATCGCTCAGCGGCTGAAACTGCACGTCTAGCGGCCTCCTCGGCCTTCTCCTGCGCTGCGCCCGCAGCTCGATTCGCTCGTACGGCGATGATCGCTTGAATCCACGTCACTGCAGTGGCCCCAAGGGTGCCGACAAGAAGACCGAGTTGCACGATGAGATTCGCTGCTTCCACGGACGCGACCCTAGCGCCCGCTCGTTCTGCCCGGATGTTCCGTATGGGGATCGTTCACCGGCACGGTTCCGCCAAGGATCCGTAGTGCTGAACGCGACAGTGGGGAGAGTAGGACCGCAAGGCACAGATCCGATCGACGTGGGC
>NZ_PSTN01000017.1:0-78946 GCF_002930955.1 Rathayibacter sp. AY1A4
GAGGTCCCGCAGCTCTGGCTCGCGCTCCTGCTGGCGGTCCTGATCATGGCGGCGGTCTCGTTCGTCCTGGTCGGCTCCAGCCCCCGCAGCGTCGGGCGCGCCAACGCCCGCGCGGTCCTGTCCACCAGCGCCTCGCTCGTGCACGTGCTCCGGCTCGCGCTGGGTCCGGTCGCGCACGGGCTCGTGGCCCTCGGCAACCGGGTGACCCCGGGAACCGGGCGCTCGGCGGGGTTCTCCTCCGAGGAGCAGCTGCTCAGCATGGTCGACGAGGCGACCGAGCAGGACGTGCTCGAGCAGGACGACCGCGAGCTGATCCACTCGATCTTCGAGTTCAACGACACCTTCGTCCGCGAGGTGATGGTGCCCCGCACCGACATGGTGACGATCGAGGCGACCTCCTCCGTCGGCGCCGGCATGGGGCTCCTGCTGAGCCGCGGCATCTCCCGGCTCCCCGTCATCGGCGACGGCGTCGACGACGTCCTCGGCGTGCTCTACCTGCGCGACGTGGCCCGGCACACCTACGAGCGGCCGGACGACGACGACACGGTCGCCGATCTCGCGCGCCCCGCGCTGTTCGTGCCCGAGTCGAAGAAGGCCGACGAGCTGCTCCGCCAGATGCAGCTCGAGTCCAACCACCTCGCGATGGTGGTCGACGAGTACGGCGGCATCGCGGGCCTGGTGACGCTGGAGGACCTGATCGAGGAGCTCGTCGGCGACATCTCCGACGAGTACGACCGCGAGGTCGACCTCTTCGAGGAGACGGCGCCCGGGGTCTACCGCGTCTCGGCGCGCCTGCCGGTGGACGAGCTCGGCGAGCTGTTCGAGCTCGACCTCGAGGACGACGACGTCGACTCGGTCGGCGGACTGCTGACCAAGGCCTACGGGCGCCTCCCCGAGCGCGGCGCGACGGCGCGGATCGGCGGAGTGCTGCTCGAGGCCGAGCAGGCGGACCCTCGCCGTGGGACCATCTCCACGGTGATCGTCCGCCGCGATCCCGATCTGGACACCGCCGGCGAGCCCGGCACCGGCCCCGTCGCGATCATCGCGGACGGCGGCACCACCACCCCCAGCCCGAGCACGGCTCCCACCCGCGGAGCCACGGGCGATCAGCACGAGGACGCACGATGACCGACACCACTCCCGCCGCCGCTCCCTACCGGGCGGGCTTCGTGTCCTTCGTCGGCCGCCCGAACGTGGGCAAGTCGACGCTCACGAACGCCCTCGTCGGCGAGAAGATCGCCATCACGAGCTCGAAGCCCCAGACCACGCGGCGCGCTATCCGCGGAGTGGTGCACCGCACCGACGGCCAGCTGATCGTCGTCGATACCCCCGGCATCCACCGGCCGCGCACGCTCCTCGGCGAGCGGCTGAACTCGCTCGTCACCTCGACCCTCGGCGACGTCGACGTGATCGGGATGCTGTTCCCGGCGGACGAGCCGATCGGCCCGGGAGACCGCTTCATCAACGAGCAGCTCGACTCCTTCCCGCGCGCCCGGAAGGTCGCGATCGTCTCGAAGGTCGACCTCTCCTCGAAGAAGTCCGTGGCGAAGCAGCTGCTCGCCGTCTCGGAGCTGCGCGAGTGGGACACGATCGTGCCGATCTCGGCCGTGACCGAGGAGCAGCTGGACGTCCTGGCCGTCGAGCTCCTGCGCCTGATGCCGGTCTCGCCCGCCCTCTACCCGGAGGAGGCGGTGACCGACGAGGACCTGTCCTCGCGGATCGCCGAGTTCATCCGCGAGGCCGCCCTCGAGGGCGTCTCGGACGAGCTGCCGCACTCCCTCGCCGTGACGCTCGACGACATGGTCGAGCGCGAGGACGGCTCGCTGATCGACATCTACGCCAACGTCTTCGTGGAGCGCGACAGTCAGAAGGGCATCATCATCGGCAAGGGCGGCCAGCGCCTGCGCGAGGTGGGAGCCGTCTCCCGCGAGCAGATCGAGCGTCTGCTGGGCCGCCGCGTGTTCCTCTCCATCCGGGTGAAGGTCGCCAAGGAGTGGCAGCGCGACCCGAAGCTGCTGGGGCGCCTGGGCTTCTGACGCCGGAGGACGACCGCGGTCACCCTCCAGGACGACGCCCCCGGGCGCGCGGACCCGTAGCGTGGTCCTCATGCGCGCCCTCCTCGACCGACCGGCGGCCCTGCCGATCGCCGGGGCGCTGCTCGCCGCCCTCCATCTGCTGCTCGGGCTCACCGGGGTCACTCCGACCGAGCGGATCGCCGGCGGCCTCGTGCTCGCGCTGGCCCTCGCCGTCGCGGGATTCCTGCCCGCGCTCGCCCCCTCGCTCGTCGCGGTCGGCGCGCTCGCCGACGGAGGCGTCCTGCTCGGCGGCGTCCCCGTCGACGGGGTGCTCGTCGGCCTGGTCGTCCTCTGGCAGACGACCCGCCGGGTGGGCCCCTGGACCCGTGCCCTGGCGCTCGCGGGCGGCCTGATTCTCGCCGGGATCGGCGGCGTCACCGTCGCGCTCGGCCTCTCCGGCCCGCTCGATCCGTCCGGGCTCCCGGCGCGCGTGGAGTTCGTGGTCCTCGCCCTGGTCGCCCTCGCGGTCGCCTCCGTGCTCGGTGCGGCGAAGGTCCTCGTGTACCTCAACGCGCTGCGGGCGCCGGTCCTCGCGGGCGATCGGATCGACGCGCTGCTGACCCGGGTCGCCGGGCCGCAGGACCCCTTCGCGGTGGGGGTCGCCGGTGGTCAGGCGCTGGTGCTCCTCCTCGTCGCCGGCCTCCCGTTCGCCGGGGTGGACGGCGCGATGCAGCTGCTGGTCGCGGGCGTGCTCGCGGTCGCGCTGGTACTGCACCGGCGGTCACCGGTCCTCGCCCTCTCGATCGCCTGGGCCGGTGCCGCCCTGCAGATGAGCGCGAGCCTCACTCCCGGACCGGCGGATCTGGCCATCCTGGCCGTCCTCTTCGGCGCCGGCGCGTCGGAGTCGCGACGGGTGCGGATCGCGGGCGCGGTGTCGGCCGTCCTCGGCGCCGTGGTCGCCGTGGTCTACCTCGTCCTCGTCTTCGACCTCGTCGCGAGCGCCTACGACGGCCTGCTGTCGGCCGGAGCCACCTTCGGCGGGATCCTCGCGACGCTCGGCCTCTCCTGGACCATCGGCCTGCTCTCGCGGGCGGTCCGCCGGGCCCGGGAGGGCCAGACCCTGCGCGCGCAGGCCGAGCAGGAGCGCGCCCGAGCGCAGCGCGAGCTCGACACCGTGGAGGAGCGCAACCGGATCGCCCGCGACATGCACGACGTCGTCGCCCACTCCCTCGCCGTGGTGATCGCGCAGGCCGACGGCGCGCGCTACCTCGGCGCCACCAGCCCCGAGCAGACCGACGCCGCGCTGCTGACCATCTCCTCCGTCGCCCGGGACGCCCTCGGCGACGTGCGCGTGCTCCTCGCCCAGCTGCGGCACTCGCAGAGCGACGGCCCGCAGCCCGGCGCCCGCGACCTGCCGGCCCTCCTCGACAGCGTGGGCGGAGCCGGAGCCCCCGTCCGCGCCGAGCTCGCCGTCGACCTGGAGGCGGTGCCGCGCGCCGTCGGTCTGGCCCTGTACCGCATCGCCCAGGAGGCGACCACGAACGCTCTCCGCCACGGCCGCCCGGGCTCGCCGCTCGACATCGCCCTGCGCCAGGATGGCGGCGAGCTCGCCCTGACCGTGCGCAACGCCCGGTGCGCCGACGTCGAGCGCGACTCCCTGCCGGGCGAGGGCCACGGCCTGGTCGGCATGCGCGAGCGCGCCGCGCTCGTCGGGGGAGTGCTCGCCGCCGGCCCGGTCGGGGACGACTTCGTCGTCGACGCGCGCCTGCCCTCCTCCCCGTCCCTCGCCCGCACCGCCCCACCCCTCGCCTCCGGAGGCAGCCCCGCATGACCGACACCATCCGCCTCGTCCTCGTCGACGACCAGGCCCTCTTCCGCGCCGGCATCCGCATGCTGCTCGGCTCGCAGCCCGACCTCGAGGTGGTCGGCGAGGCCTCGGACGGGGCGGAGGGTGCGGAGCTGGTCGCGCGGCTGGCCCCCGACGTCGTGCTGATGGACATCCGGATGCCGGGCGTCGACGGGATCGAGTCGACCCGGCGGATCCTCGCGGACGCGCAGGAGCGGCGGGTCGAGCCTCCGCGCATCCTCGTGCTGACCACCTTCGACCTCGACGAGGCCGCCGCGCGCGCCATCCGGGCGGGCGCGAGCGGCTTCCTCCTGAAGGACACGGAGCCCGGCTTCCTCCTCGCCTCCGTCCGCACCGTGCACGCGGGGACCGCCGTGGTCGCCGCCTCCGCGACCCGCGAGCTCTTCGAGCACTTCGGAGCGGCGGGCAGCGGACGCGAGACCCCGCCCGCCTTCGCGACCCTCACCGACCGCGAGCGCGAGATCTTCCACCTGGCCGCGCGGGGGATGAGCAACACCGAGATCGCGCGCGCCGAGTTCCTGAGCGAGGCGACGGTGAAGACGCACATCAGCCGCACCCTCGGCAAGCTCGGCCTGCGCGACCGCGTGCAGCTGGTGGTCTACGCCTACGAGAACGGCCTGGTCTCCTAGCGCGGGACGCCGGGGTGACGCGCCGCGGGGGCGGTGCTACCCTGACCGGGTGCGCTTCGGACAGCTCCTCCTTCTCCGCCGCGACGAGATCTGATCCTCAGGCCATCCTCGTCGCGGAGTCCGTCGTCGGCTGAACCATCCCTCGCCCGCGAGGTCGATCCGCATCCGGATCCCCGCGAGACCGCCCGACCGGCACCGCCCACCAGCGGAGCCGCACGCGAGCGGGATCGGTCACGAGCGAGAACAGACACGTGCGCACCACTGCGCCGGGAGAGCACCTCATGCTGAACAACCAGAAGCCGTCGCCCATGCCGATCGGCAAGTACCGTCCCTTCCACGAGCTGATCGCCGTGGACCTGCCCGACCGCACCTGGCCGTCGAAGCGCATCACGACCGCGCCCCGCTGGTGCGCCGTGGACCTCCGCGACGGCAACCAGGCGCTCATCGACCCGATGAGCCCCGAGCGCAAGCGCATCATGTTCGATCTGCTGGTCCGGATGGGCTACAAGGAGATCGAGGTCGGATTCCCGAGCGCGAGCCAGACCGATTTCGACTTCGTGCGCAGCCTCATCGAGGAGGGCGCGATCCCCGAGGACGTCACCATCCAGGTGCTGACCCAGGCCCGCGACCACCTGATCGAGCGCACCTACGAGTCGATCCGCGGCGCGCGCCAGGCGATCGTGCACCTCTACAACTCCACGAGCGTGCTGCAGCGCGAGGTCGTGTTCCGCAAGGACCGTCAGGGCATCATCGACATCGCGCTGGCCGGCGCCCGCAAGTGCCGCGAGATGGAGTCGACCGTCCCCGGCACGGCCGTCTACTACGAGTACTCGCCCGAGAGCTACACCGGCACCGAGCTCGACTTCGCCCGCGAGATCTGCGACCGGGTCGTCGAGGTCTTCGAGCCGACTCCCGAGCGCAAGGTCATCCTGAACCTGCCCGCCACCGTCGAGATGGCCACCCCGAACGTCTACGCAGACTCGATCGAGTGGATGAGCCGCAACCTCGCGCAGCGCGAGAACATCGTGCTGTCGCTGCACCCCCACAACGACCGCGGCACGGCCGTGGCGGCGGCCGAGCTGGGCTACCTGGCCGGTGCCGACCGGATCGAGGGCTGCCTCTTCGGCAACGGCGAGCGCACCGGCAACGTCGATCTGGTCGCGCTGGGCGTGAACCTGTTCACCCAGGGGATCGACCCGCAGATCGACTTCAGCGACATGGACGGCATCAAGCGCACCGCCGAGTACTGCAACCAGCTGCCCGTGCCCGAGCGCAGCCCCTGGGCGGGCGACCTGGTCTTCACCGCCTTCAGCGGCTCGCACCAGGACGCCATCAAGAAGGGCTTCGAGGCGATGCAGGCCGAGGCCGAGCGGACCGGCCGAAGCGTCGACGAGCTCACCTGGGCCGTGCCCTACCTGCCGGTGGACCCGAAGGACCTGGGCCGCTCCTACGAGGCGGTCATCCGCGTCAACTCGCAGTCCGGCAAGGGCGGAGTCGCGTACCTGCTGAAGACGGACCACGCGCTCGACCTGCCGCGCCGGCTGCAGATCGAGTTCTCGGGCGTCGTGCAGGCCAAGACCGACGCCGAGGGCGGCGAGGTCACGAGCGAGCAGATCTGGACGGTGTTCCAGGACGAGTACCTGCCGGCGCCCGCCGAGCGCGCCGACGAGAAGTGGGGCCGCTTCGAGCTGCTGCGCACGAACACGTCGAGCGATCTGGGCGGCAGCATCGCGCTGGACGCGGTCCTCCGGGTGGGCGACGAGCGCGTCTCGGCCAGCTCGCGGGGCAACGGCCCGATCAACGCCTTCGAGGCCGTGCTGGAGCAGCAGGGCGTCGAGGTCCGGGTCCTCGACTACGTCGAGCACGCGCTCAGCGCCGGCGGCGACGCGCTGGCCGCCTCGTACGTCGAGTGCACGGTGAACGGCCGCACCCTGTGGGGCGTGGGCGTGGACGCCGACATCTCGACCGCCTCCCTCAAGGCCATCGTCTCGGCCGTCAACCGCGCCCTGCGCGAGGAGGTCCCGGTCCGCGAGCTGGCCGGCGCCTCCGCCTGATCGGGCCCGATCCCCGCCGTGGGAGCCGTGATGCGTCGCGGCTCCCACGGCATTCCCGTGCGCGGACCGCGCGGGACTCCGCTCCCTGCGTCCGGGTCGGCCGCCGCTAGGTCCGGCGGCGCCAGCGCAGGCGCGGCACCCCGCTGAGCGCGCGCTGTTCGGGCAGGCTCCAGCCGTAGCGGACCGCGAGCAGCCGGATGACCGTGGTCACGCCCACCGCGAGCGGCGCGGCGAAGTCGATCGTCACTCCGAAGCGCAGCGCGAGGACCAGGACGCCGGTGCCCACCGAGGCGGCGACCGCATAGAGCGAGCCGACGTGCATCAGCGCGATCGGCCGGTTCAGCAGGATGTCTCGGACGACGGATCCGCCGACGGCCGAGACGGTGCCGACGAACACGGCCGGCACCTCCGGCACGCCGAGCGACAGGGCCTTCGTGGTGCCGATCGCGCCGAAGAGCCCGAGGGTCAGCGCGTCGAGGGCGGTGATCGTCCCGTCGACCCGGTTCAGCAGGTGCTGGAGCAGCATCCCGAGCAGGGAGGCGGTCACCGCGACGATCAGGTACGCGTCGGTGTGCAGGGCCACCAGAGGCGTCTGGAGCAGCAGATCGCGGAGCACGCCGCCGCCGAGGCCGGTGGCCGTGCCGATGATCGTGACGCCGAGCAGGTCGATCCGGCGGTCGCGGAACTCGCCCGCGAACATCGCGCCCTGGAGGCAGCCGATGGCGATCGCGAGCAGGTCGGCCCAGGCCGGGATCTCGAAGAGGGAGGCTGCCACCCGGACATCGTTCCACGGCGCGGGCCCTGCTCCGGCCGGGCTGCCAGCCGGGTGTCGGGGGTCGGGGGGATAATCGGAGGATGCCCACCTATCGCGACGAAGCCGTGGTGCTCCGCACGCACAAGCTGGGCGAGGCCGACCGCATCGTGACGCTGCTCTCGCGCAGCCACGGCAAGATCCGCGCGGTGGCGAAGGGCGTGCGCAAGACCGGCTCCAAGTTCGGCTCGCGGCTCGAGCCGTTCATGGTCGCCGACCTCCAGCTCTACGAGGGCCGGAGCCTCGACATCGTCACGCAGGCCGAGTCGCTCGGCGCCTACGGTGCGCTGATCGCGGCCGACTACGACAGCTACACGGCGGCGAGCGCGATGGTCGAGACGGCGGACCGCCTCACTGACGCGGACGCCTCCCTGCAGCAGTACCTGCTGCTCGTCGGGGCCCTGCGCTCGCTCTCGAAGCACGAGCACGAGCCGGTGCTGACGCTCGACTCCTACCTCCTGCGGGCGCTCTCGATCGCGGGCTGGGCGCCCAGCTTCGAGGACTGCGCGCGCTGCGGCGCCCCCGGGCCCCACGGCGCGGTCGTGGTGCAGCTCGGAGGCGTCGTCTGCGCCGACTGCACGCCGCCCGGCGCACCGCGGGTCGCTCCGGAGGTCGTGGTCCTGCTGGGCGCACTGCTTACAGGAGACTGGGCCCATGCCGAGACCACCGAGCCGACCACGCGGTCGCGGGCGAGCGGAGTGGTCGCCGCCTACACGCAGTTCCATCTCGAACGCGGTCTGAGATCCCTGGAGCACGTCACCCGATGAAGCCCTTCACCCACAAGGACGCCGAGCCGTACCGCCCCCTCGACTGGACCGGGATCCACCCGCCCGCGATCCCGCGGAAGGCCGTTCCGGGGCACGTCGCCATAGTGATGGACGGGAACGGCCGCTGGGCGAACTCCCGCGGCCTGACGAGGATCGAGGGGCACAAGCGCGGCGAGACGGCGCTGCTGGACGTCGTGGCCGGAGCGATCCAGATCGGCGTGAAGCACCTCAGCGTCTACGCGTTCTCGACCGAGAACTGGAAGCGCTCGCCCGAGGAGGTGCGCTTCCTGATGGGCTTCAACCGCGACGTGCTGCACCGCCGGCGCGATCAGCTCAACGAGTGGGGCGTGCGCATCCGCTGGGCCGGCCGGAAGCCGCGCCTGTGGGCGTCGGTGATCAACGAGCTGCAGTTCGCCGAGCGGATGACCGCGGACAACGACGTGCTCACCCTCACCATGTGCGTCAACTACGGCGGGCGCACCGAGATCGCCGACGCGGTGCAGCGGCTCGCCGCCGAGGTCCAGGCAGGGCGGCTCAAGCCCTCCGGCATCTCCGAGAAGACGATCGCCCGGGCGCTCTACGTGCCCGAGATGCCGGACGTCGACCTCTTCGTGCGCTCCTCCGGCGAGCAGCGCACCAGCAACTTCCTGCTCTGGCAGAGCGCCTACGCCGAGATGGTGTTCCTCGACCGGCTCTGGCCGGACTTCACGCGGACCGACCTCTGGGACGCGATCGAGCACTACTCCGGCCGCTCCCGCCGCTTCGGCGGCGCGGTCGACGTGCCGGGGGCCTCCTCGTGATCCGGGCCGGAATCGTCGGCTTCGGGCTCGCGGGCAGCGTCTTCCACGGTCCGTTCCTCGCGGCGGATCCCGCTTTCGAGGTCGTCGCCGTCTCCACCCGCGACGCCGGTCGGAGGGCCGCGGCCTCCGTCGCGCATCCGGAGGCCCGGATCGTGCCCGACCTCGACGCGGTGCTCGCCGAGCGGCCGGAGCTGGTCGTGCTCGCCTCGCCGCCGTCGGTGCACCGGGAGCAGGCCGTCCGGGTGCTCGAGGCCGGTGTCGCCGTCGTGATCGACAAGCCCTTCGCACCGAGCGCCGCCGACGCGGACGCGATCATCGCCGCCTCCGAGCGGAGCGGTGCGCCCGTCTTCGTCTTCCAGAATCGGCGCTGGGACGCCGATCTGCTCACGCTCCGCCGCCTCCTGGGCGAAGGGGTCCTCGGCGAGGTCCTCCGCTTCGAGTCGACCTTCGAGCGCTGGAGCGCGCCGAAGACGGGCCGGTGGCAGAGCGAGACGGGTCCGGCCGAGGGCGGCGGGATCCTCTTCGATCTCGGCAGCCACCTGGTCGACCAGGCGCTGCTGCTGTTCGGCCCGGCGGTCGTCACGGCGGCCGAGACCCGGACCGTCCACGAGGGCTCGGCGAGCGAGGACGACGCGTTCGTCTCGCTCCTGCATCACAGCGGCGTCCGCTCCCACCTCACCATGAGCCGCGTCGCCCGGGCGACCGGGCCACGCTTCCGCGTGCTCGGCACCCGCGCCGCCTTCAGCGTCGACGGTCTCGATCCGCAGGAGACCGCGCTCCGCACCGGCGGCGCCAGGCCCGACGACGACGGCTTCGGCGAGGTCGCGCCGGAGGGATGGGGCGTCCTCGTCGACGACTCCGGCGCACACCCCGTGCCGAGTGAGCGGGGACGATACGCCGCGTTCCTCGAGCAGGTCGCGCGGTCGCTCCTGGACGGCGCTCCCTCGCCGGTGAACGTCCGCGAGGCCCGCGAGGTCGTCGCCGTGCTCGAGCAGGCGCACGCCCTCGCCGCCCGCTGACCGGGCCCGCCGCCGACGCGCCCGGTCGCTCCCCGGTCTTGGCGATCCGGCTCCGGAGCGTCATCCTCGAGAGGTGAGCACCGCACTGCCGAACTCCGCCGACCTGCGCGCGCGCTTCGCCGGTGCCCGCGGCTACCACAACGCCTGCACCCTCGGCCTGCCGCCGCGGGAGACCGTCGAGGCGCTGCGGGCGGACCTCGACGGCTGGTCGTCCGGGGAGAGCACGGCCGCCGCCTACGGCGCTGTCGCCGAGCGCGCGCGTGCCTCGTTCGCCGCGATCGCCGGCGTCCCGGTCGACCGTGTCGCGATCGGCTCGCAGACCTCCGCCATGGCCGCCGTGCTCGCCGCCTCGCTGCCCGACGGGGCCCGCGTGCTCTGCGTGGACGGCGACTTCTCCTCCATCGTGTTCCCCTTCCTCGCCCAGGCGCACCGCGGAGTGACCGTGCGCTCCGTCGCGCTCGAGGCGCTGGCCGACTCCGTCGAGGACGGGGACGACCTCGTCGTCTTCTCCGCCGTGCAGTCCAGCAGCGGAGCGCTCGCCGATCTCGACGCCGTCCTCGAGGCGGCCGCGCGCCACGGAGTGCGAACCGCGTGCGACCTCACGCAGGCGGCCGGCGTCCTGCCGGTCGACGCCTCCCGCTTCGACGCGACCCTCACCCACGCCTACAAGTGGCTGTGCTCGCCGCGCGGAGTGGCGTTCCTCACCGTCTCGCCCGCCTATGCGGCCGAGCTCGTCCCCGTGCAGGCGGGCTGGTACTCGGGGGAGGACGTGTGGTCGTCCTGCTACGGTCCGGCCATGCACCTGGCCGAGAACGCCCGCCGCTTCGACGTCTCGCCGGCCTGGCAGGCGTTCGCCGGCGCCGAGGCGTCGCTCGCTCTGTTCCGCTCGCTCGACCTCGACGCGGTCTGGGCGCACGCCTCCGGCCTCGGCGACCTGCTGTGCGAGCGGCTGGACCGGGAGCCTCAGCACCGGGCGCTGGTGTCCTGGCCGGACGAGGGGGGAGCGGACCTGGAGCTGCTGCAGGCCGCGGGTCTGCGCGTCTCCGGCCGCGGCGGCCGGCTCCGCATCGCCTTCCACCTCTGGAACGATGAGTCCGACGTGGACGAGCTCGTCCGCGTGCTGCGGGAATAGCGGGGCGCCCCCTCCGTTGTCCTGGGGGTGAGTGCTGAGCCGAGCCCCCTGTCCGTCGACGTCTGGTCCGACATCGCCTGCCCCTGGTGCTACATCGGGAAGCGCCGGTTCGAGCGCGGGCTCGAGGCCTTCCGCGCCGCGCACCCCGAGGCTCCGGAGGTCGTCGTGGAGTACCGCAGCTTCGAGCTCTCGCCGGACACGCCGGAGGACTACCGCGGGGGAGAGGCGGCGTTCCTTGCCGAGCACAAGGGCATCCCGGAGGCGCAGGCGCAGCAGATGCTCGACTCCGTCACGGCGATCGCGGCGAGCGTCGGCCTCGACTACCACTTCGAGTCGGTGCGCCACGTCAAGACGGTCACCGCCCACCAGGCGCTCCACCACGCCAAGGAGAACGGACTGCAGCTCGAGCTCGTCGAGCGTCTCCTGAGCGCGTACTTCGTCGAGGGCCGCGACCTGGCCGATCCGGAGGTGCTCGCCTCGCTCGCCGGCGAGGTCGGGCTCGACCCGGCGGAGACGCGCCGCGCTCTCGAGGACCGGCGCTACCTCGGGCGGGTGCAGTCCGACATCGCCAAGGCCCGCGAGTACGGGATATCGGGGGTGCCGTTCTTCGTCCTCGACGGGCGCTTCGGCGTCTCCGGCGCCCAGGAGCCGGCGGCGTTCACCGAGGTCCTCGAGCACGTGCTGGAGCAGCGGGCGGCCGTCGCGTGAGCGGGCCGTTCGAGATGCTGGGCGACTCCGGCGGGCCGCTGTGCGAGGACGGCGTCTGCGCCGTGCCCCCGGCCGCAGAACCGCAGGCCGAGGTGCCGCCGATCACCGCGGAGGCTCCTCCACGGTGATGTCGGCGACGGTCGCGCCGTAGGCGGCCACGAGGGCGTCCGCGTCGACGAAGGCGCTGCGCCCGTCGGCGCCGGCTCCCATCGCGACGCGGCGGCCGAGGATCCGCTCGTCGGCGTAGACCGGCCAGGCCGTCGTGGAGCCGATCGGGGTGATGGTGCCGCGCCGGTAGCCGGTCGCCTCGAGGGCGGCCGTCTCGTCCGGGAGGCGGAGCTTGTTCACTCCGACCACCGCGCGCAGCTTCGGCCACGCGATCTGCCGCCCGCCGGGGACGAGGGCGAACAGGTAGCCGCCGTCGTGGCGCTTCACCACGAGCGACTTCACGATGTCGCCGGGCTCGATGCCGAGCAGCGCGGCCGCCTCGTGCAGGCTGCCGGCAGCGGGCCTCTCCACGATCTCGACCGCCAGGCCGCGGGCGGACGCGTCCGCCTCCAGCCGCTGCGAACCGTCCTCCACAGGTGTGTTCCCGTTCATCTCTCCACCTCTCTGCTCGTCACTCCGCCTTCCCCAACACAGGATCTGGGAGAATCGATACCGATGTCCTCCACTCTCACGGCCGCCCCGCCCGCGCGCACCGCGCCGGCGCTCCGGATCGGCCCCCTCGAACTCGACGCGCCGGTGGTGCTCGCCCCCATGGCGGGCATCACCAACACGGCGTTCCGCCGCCTCTGCCGCGAGTTCGGCAACGGCCTCTACGTGAGCGAGATGATCACCTCCCGCGCGCTCGTCGAGCGCACGCCGGAGTCGATGCGCCTCATCCGCCACCACCCCAGCGAGTCGGTGCGCTCGATCCAGCTCTACGGAGTGGACCCGGTCACGGTCGCCGAGGCGGTCACCATGCTCGTCGCCGAGGACCGGGCCGACCACATCGACCTCAACTTCGGCTGCCCCGTGCCCAAGGTCACCCGGAAGGGCGGGGGAGCGGCCCTGCCGTGGAAGCTCCCGCTGTTCCGGCAGATCGTCGAGGGCGCCGTGAAGGCCGCCGGCGACGTCCCGCTCACCGTCAAGATGCGCAAGGGCATCGACCCGGACCACCTCACCTACCTCGAGGCCGCCCGTGCCGCCGAGGGCGCCGGGGTCGCGTCGATCGCGCTGCACGCGCGCACCGCCTCCGAGTTCTACAGCGGGCACGCCGACTGGTCGGCGATCGCCACGCTCAAGGAGACGGTCACGAGCGTGCCCGTGCTGGGCAACGGCGACATCTGGTCGGCCGAGGACGCGCTGCGGATGATGGCCGAGACGGGCTGCGACGGAGTCGTCGTCGGTCGCGGCTGCCTCGGGCGCCCCTGGCTCTTCGGCGACCTCGCCGCCGCGTTCGCCGGCTCCGACGAGCGGTTCCGCCCCTCGCTCGGGCAGGTCGCCGAAGCGTTCCGCCGCCACGCGGAGCTGCTCGTCGACTTCTTCGAGAGCGAGGAGCGCGGCTGCCGCGACATCCGCAAGCACGTCGCCTGGTACTTCAAGGGCTACGCCGTCGGCGGCGACCTCCGCGCCCGCCTGGCCACCGTCGAGTCGCTCGCGCAGCTCGACGAGCTCCTGGCGACGCTCGACTGGACGCAGCCCTATCCGGGCGAGGCGGCCGAGGGGCAGCGGGGCCGCGCCGGCTCGCCCAAGGTCCCCTCCCTCCCGGACCGCTGGCTCGAGTCCCGCGAGCTCGACGCCGGGCAGCGCGACGCGGTCTCGGCCGCCGAGATCCACAACAGCGGTGGATGACCGCGCGCTCTGGGGGTACTCGCTCGTCGACACCGAGCGGTTCCTGCCGGAGGACCACTCGACCCGCCGCTCCGACTTCGCCCGCGACCGCGCCCGGCTCTTCCACTCCAGCGCGCTCCGCCGCCTGGCCGCGAAGACCCAGGTGCTCAGCCCCACGGCGGGCGTCGACTTCGCGCGCAACCGCCTGACCCACTCGCTCGAGGTGGCGCAGATCGGCCGGGAGCTCGCCACGAGCCTCGACCTCGACCCCGACGTCGTCGACACGGCCTGCCTCGCGCACGACATCGGGCATCCGCCGTTCGGGCACAACGGCGAGCGCGCGCTCAACACCTGGGCCGAGGGGATCGGCGGCTTCGAGGGCAACGCGCAGACCTTCCGGCTGCTCACGCGGCTCGAGCCGAAGGTGTTCGGCGACGACGCCCGCCCCTACGGGCTGAACCTCACCCGCGCCAGCATCGACGCTAGCTGCAAGTACCCCTGGCCCGACACGCGCTCGGTCGCCGACCCGTCGGGGCGCGCCAAGTTCGGCTTCTACGCCGACGACGCCCCCGCGTTCGCCTGGATGCGCGAGGGCGCCCCCGAGGGGGTGCGCTGCATCGAGGCCGAGGTGATGGACCTCTCGGACGACATCGCCTACTCCGTGCACGACTTCGAGGACGCGGTGGTCTCCGGCTACATCGACGTCGAAGCACTCGGCTCCCGCGCCGACCACGAGGACCTCGTGCAGTCGATGCACTCCTGGGTCGGCGGGGAGGTCGGACACGACGAGCTCGTCGCCGCTTTCGACCGTCTCGACTCGCTCGACGTGTGGGTCTCCTCCTGGGACGGCTCCCGCCGCGACCAGGCCCGGCTCAAGAACCTCACCAGCCAGCTCATCGGCCGCTTCGCCGCCGCCGCCACCGAGGCCACCCGCGAGGCGTACCAGCACCCCGACCTCGTCCGCTTCGGCGGCCACGTCGTCGTCCCCCGCGAGCAGCAGGCCGAGATCGCCGTGCTCAAGGGGATCGTCGCGACGTTCGTGATGTCGCGGAACACCCGCCAGCCCATCTACGCTCAGCAGCGCGAAGTCCTCACCCGCCTCGCCGACACCCTCCTCGACCGCGGCCCGGGAACCCTCGAGCCCGGCTTCGCCGAGGACTGGCACGCCGCCCCCGACGACGGCGCCCGCCGCCGCGTCGTCGTCGACCAGGTCGCCAACCTCACCGACCAGAGCGCCCTCGCCTGGTTCGAGAGGCTGTGCTGAATTCCACGCCGGTCCTCGCCCGGCGTGGCGCGGTCGGCTCGGCGACGTGGTGCGGTTCGTGGAGCGGGGTGCGTCCGCCTAGGGCGATCCGCTGGCACGCGGATCGGCCGTTCGGCTGTGCTCGATTCCACGCCGGTCCCTGCCCGGCGTGGCGCGGTCGGCTCGGCGACGTGGTGCGTTTCGTGGAGCGGGGTGCGTCCGCCTAGGGCGATCCGCTGGCACGCGGATCGGCCGTTCGGCGGTGCCGGGGGCACGCCGGTCACCGCCGGGCGTCACCGCGGTCGGCTTGTCGGGGTGGTGCGTTTCGTGGAGCGGGGTGCGTCCGCCTAGGGCGATCCGCTGGCACGCGGATCGGCCGTTCGGCGGTGGCGGTGCACGCCGGTCACCGCCAGGCGTCACCGCGGTCGGCTTGTCGGGGTGGTGGGTTCCAGGGAGCCGGGTGCGTCCGTCTGAGGCGATGCGTCGGCATGCGGGTCGGCCGGTCGGCTCGGAGGGCGGGGAGGGCGCCGCACCGCGAGGCGCGGAGGGGCGCGGGGCGGCGGGTACGGTGAGGGCGTGGGAGCGGAGCGGACACGGCAGCGGATCCTCGAGGCGGCGACGGAGGAGTTCGCGGCGCACGGGCTGGCGGGAGCGCGGGTCGACCGCATAGCGGCACGGTCGGGGATGAGCAAGCCGATGCTGTACTCCCACTTCGGAGCGAAGGAGCGGCTGTTCGACGCGGTGTTCGACGCGCACGTGCTCGCCAACGCCCAGCGGGTGCCGTTCACGGCGGCGGACCCCGCGGACTACGCGAGACGGCTCTACGACGACTACCTGGCCGACCCCGCGCTGATGCGCCTGGTCATGTGGAAGCGGCTCGAGCAGGAACCGGACGGCTACCTGTACGCGGGCAACGAGGGCATCGACGAGGCGAACCTCGCCGACATCGCGGAGCAGCAGCGCGCCGGCCTCCTCCGCCCCGACCTCGACCCTGCCGATCTCTGGACCCTCCTCATCGCGACCGCCGCGGCCTGGGCCCAGGGCTCCGTCACCACGGTCGCCGACCCCGGCGACCCCGACCCTGTGCACCAGCGCCGACGAGCCGCACTGGGACAGGTCGTCGACGCGGCCCTGCGACTCCGCTGACGATCCCGGAGAAGCTACCAACCGGTAGGTAGTGTTGCCGGCATGCTCACCACTGCACTCCTCGCCGAGCGTCCCGGCGACTCCCTCCGCTCCACCGTCGTCGGGCGGCGCGAGCTGCGCGCCGACGACCTCGACGTCCGCGTCGACTTCTGCGGCGTCTGCCACAGCGACCTCCACGCGCTGGGCGCCGACGCGGGATACCCGCTCGTCCCCGGCCACGAGTTCGTCGGCGAGGTCCTCGCCGTCGGCACGGGAGTCACGGCGTTCCGCCCGGGCGACGCGGTCGCGGTGGGGAACATCGTCGACTCGTGCGGCGAGTGCGGCATGTGCCGCGCCGGCCAGGAGAACTTCTGCGCGAGCTCCCCGACGCTCACCTACGGCGGCACGGACCGGATCGACGGCACGCCCACGCTCGGGGCGTACTCCGGCCGGTACGTCGTGAGCGAGCGGTTCGCCTACGCACTCCCCGAGGGTCTGGACCCGGCCGCGGCCGCACCGCTTCTCTGCGCGGGGATCACGGTCTGGGAGCCGTTGAGAGCGTCGGGAGTCGGGCCCGGGACCCGCCTCGGTGTGGCGGGCCTCGGCGGACTCGGCCACCTGGCGGTCCGCCTGGGCGCGGCTCTCGGCGCCGAGGTCACGCTCCTGACCACGTCTCCGGGCACGGAGCCGGACGCCCGCCGGCTCGGAGCGCAGCACGTCGTCGTCACGACGGACGCGGAGGCGCTCACCGCCGCCCGCGACTCGCTCGACGTCGTGATCGACACGGTGTCCGCCCCGCACGACCCGGCTGACTACCTGCGCGTGCTCACCCTCGACGGCACCCTGTTCCTGCTCGGGCACCTCGGCACCGTGACTGTGGACGTCCTGGACCTGCTCGTCGGCAGGAAGCGGCTCGCCTCGGCCGGCAGCGGAGGGCGCCGCTGCACGCAGGACCTGCTCGACTTCTGCGCCGCGGAGGGCGTCGCCGCGGAGGTGGAGGTGCTGCCGGTCGCGGAGGTCGAGATCGCCCTCGACCGGCTGGCGAGGAACGACGTGCGCTACCGCTTCGTCCTCGACCTCCGCGGCATCGACGACGACCTCCGGTGACGCCGCCTGTCGAGGATCAGCCGGCGAGCAGCTGCCCGTAGCGCTCCGCGGGATCGAGGGCGAGGCCGGCCTTGACGCTGCGGGCGATGTCGTCGGCGAGCACCTCGGAGTCGCCGCGCTCGAGGCCGTCGAGGGCGGCGGTCACGATCGCCTCCGGCGAGGACTTGGGCGCGTCCGTCCAGGACGCCATGTCGGTGTCGACGAACCCCATGTGCAGGCCGAGGACCTGGGTGCCCTGCTCGGCCAGAGCGAGGCGGAGGCCGTCGGTCGCGCTCCACGCCGCGGCCTTCGACATCGAGTAGGACTCGGCGCCCGGGAACGACGTGAAGGACGACACGGACAGCACGGTGAGCACGGCGCCGCCGCCGGCGCGACGGAGGTGGCCGGCGAAGGCGCGGGTCAGCAGGAGCGGTCCGAACGCGTTCGTCTCGACGGTGCGGCGGATCTCGGCGATGTCGCCGGTGAGGAAGGGCACGGTCGGCGCGATGCCCGCATTGTTGACGAGGATCCGCAGGTCGCCGAGCTCGGCGGCCAGTTCCTCGATGCGCTCCGGGTCCGTCACATCGAGTGCGACGGGGACGACGCCCTCGCTCACCGCGATCGAGGAGACCTCGCGGGCGGCGGCGTAGACGGTGCGGGCGCCGCGGGCGCGGAGCTGCCGGACGAACTCGGCGCCGATGCCCCGGTTGGCGCCGGTGACGAGGGCGGTGGAATCGTGGATCTGCATGGGGTCCGCTTTCTGTAGCGATCGATAAAGAACGGGTGACGACGCTAGCACATTCCGTAGCGCCTGCTATAGATTGATGGGCATGGCAGGACGACCGAGGAGCTTCGATCGCGAAGCGGCGCTGCGGACCGCGATGAACCGCTTCTGGAGCGACGGCTACGACGAGACGACGGTCGCGGTGCTCACCCGCGACATCGGCATCTCGGCCCCGAGCCTCTACGCCGCCTTCGGCGACAAGGACGAGCTCTTCGAGGCCGCCGCGGCCTGCTACTCCGGCACCGCGAACGCCGTGCTCGAGGAGCTGCTCGACCGGCCGACGGCGCGCGAGGCCGTCGCCGCCGTCGTGCGCGTCAGCGCGGAGGGGTACTCCGCGCCCGGCACTCCTGCCGGCTGCTTCGTGCTGAGCGAGCCCCGGCTCGAGGCCCGTCGCCGCGAGATGGAGGCGCTCGTCGCCGCCCGAGTCGAGCGCGGGATCGAGGAGGGCGACGCGCCGCCGGAGACGGACGCCGGATCCGTCGCCGCCTTCGTCGTCGCCGTGCTCAGCGGGATGTCGACGCAGGCCCGCGACGGAGCACCGGCGGACCGCATCGCGGTCATCGGCGAGCTCGCACTCGGCGCGCTGCCGGCGGCCACGGGCGTGCGAGCCGCAGGGCGCACGCCGGGAGCTCCCGGATGAGGCCGCGTCGGCCCCGTCTCGGCCTCCTCGCCCTGGTCGTCGCGGGGCTGCTGCTGGTCCAGCCCGCCGCGGCCTCGGCTGCACCGCTGCTCCCTCCCGCGAACGGCGTCCTCGACTACCAGCTGGGAGGCGCCTACGCTCCGGCGTCGAGCGTCACCATCGTCGACCGCGACCGCACGGACGCGCCCGCCGCCGGCCGCTACAGCATCTGCTACGTGAACGCCTTCCAGACCCAGCCCGGCGAGAGCGCCGCCTTCGCGAAGCGGCACCCCGAGCTCCTGGTGAGGCGAGCGGACGGGAAGCCCCTCGCCGATCCGGGCTGGCCGGGCGAGTACCTCTTCGACGTCTCGACCGCCGCGAAGCGGACCGCTCTGCTCGCGATCGTCGGCGCCTGGATCGACGGCTGCGCCGAGGACGGCTTCGACGCCGTCGAGGCCGATAATCTGGACAGCTACACCCGCTCGGGCGGGAGGCTGACGAAGTCGCAGGCGCTGGCGTTCGCCACCCTCCTGACGGCGCGCGCTCACCGCTCCGGCCTGGCGATCGGCCAGAAGAACGGAGCCGATCTCGCCGCTGCCGGGAAGAGGACGGTCGGCTTCGACTTCGCCGTCGTCGAGGAGTGCCAGGTCTACGACGAGTGCGCGGCGTACACGGACGTCTACGGGCGCCAGGTCTACGAGATCGAGTACACCGACAACGGCCGGTCCGCCTACTCCGAGGCCTGCGCCGCGCAGGGCCGGAGCATCTCGGTCACCCTCCGCGACCGCGACGTCGTCCCCCGTGGCGCAGCGGGCTACGTGAACCGGCACTGCTGACGCCGGGCGGCCGCTACCGCAGGGCTCCCAGCACGACGGCCGCGGCGCGGGCGACCAGCGCGTCGTCGTAGTCCGCCTCGGGGTCGTTGCGCGCCGAGAGGATCGACAGCACGACCGCGTCCCGCCCGGGAGGCGTCACCACGGCGACGTCGTTGCGGATCCCGCCGGCGCCCCCGGACTTGTCCGCGACGCTCCAGCCGGCCGGAGCGCCCGCCCGGACGAGAGTGTCGCCGGTCGCGTTGCCGCTCATCCAGTCGAGCAGGAGTGCCCGGTCCTCCGCGGACAGCACGTCACCTGTGGCGACCGCGGCGAGGTCCGCCGTGAACGCGGCCGGGGTGGTGGTGTCGTCGATGCTGCCGGGCTCGATCGTGTTCAGAGCGGGCTCCTCGTTCACCACCTCGGTGGTGGTGTCGCCGAGAGCCTCGAGTCCACGGTCGAGGGCGGAGGGTCCGCCGAGGCGCCGGAGGACGAGATTCAGCGCTGTGTTGTCGCTCCGGCGGACGGCCGCCTCGGCGAGCTGCGACAGCGGCAGGCCGGTGGCGGTGCTCTCCTCCGTGACGGGGGAGTAGCCCGCCGCCTCGACGTCGGCCACGGTCCAGGTGACCACCTCGTCCCGCTCGGCGGCGGGGACGGTGCGCAGGAACTCCGCCGCGGCGAGGGCTTTGAGGCTCGAGGCGAAGCCGAAGCGCTCGTCGGCCCGGTGATCGACCCGGCGACCCGAGCCGGTGTCGACGGCGCTGACGCCGATCCGGGCGTCGAACTCGTTCTCGAGCACGGCCAGCTCGGCGGCGACGTCGATCGGAGGAGGGGTGGCGGAGGACGCCGACGACGGCACGGAGGCGGACGACGGCGGCGCGACCGGGGCGTCCGCGGTGGTGGTGCACCCGGCGAGGGCCAGGAGGAGGGCGGAACCCGCGAGTGCGCGGAGGGTCCGCGACGACCCTCTCGAACGCTTCACAGCGCGGAGTAGACGACGAAGAAGGCGACGGCGGCCGCCGCGGTGATGCCGAGCGCCGCGAGCGAGACGAGTGCGCGCGGCCTCCTCCGCACGACGGCCAGGACGAGGAAGCCCGCGCCCAGGACGATCTGGAGCCACCAGTACACCGGACTCGTGGTGTCGGCGACCGCGCCCAGCGCCCAGACGCCCTCGCCGATCAGCACGCCCGAGAGCGGCGCGACAGCCAGGACGCGCCACGTCCTCGAGCCGTGGAGGGTGAGTGCGGCGGCGGCGCCCAGGATCGGCCCGGCGGGGACGGCGAGCAGCCAGAAGACGTCCGTGAAGGGAGGCGAGTAGCCGAAGCCGCGCGCCGCGGTCACCAGGTCGTAGCCCTCGAGCAGCGCCCAGAAGCTCAGCAGGCCGAGAGCGGTCGCCGCCGCCGGTCGGGCGCCGCCGAGGCGCACGAGCGCGAACACGAGCATGGACCAGCCCCCGGAGGAGTTGGCGAACGAGCTCACCGACGGCGGGAGGGAGCCCTGCAGCAGGCTGGTGAGCCCGCCCAGGACGAGACCGCCGAGCAGGGCGACGAGCAGAGCACGCAGGAGAGGCGGGCGGGCGGCGGCAGGGGGCATGGGTCGATTCTCGGAGACGGCGGGCGGGTGCGGATCAGGGATGACCCTGATCTCGGGGTGCGGGGCCGATCACAGGTCTCCGGGGTGATCCGCGCCGCCCTGGTGCAGTTCTCCCCACCCCGGCTCGGCGGCTCCGGCGGCCGATACGATGGACCCCATGCCTCGGATCCGACAGTCAGATGTCGAGGAGGTCAAGGCGCGGGTGAACATCGGCGACGTGATCGGCGAGTACGTCACGCTGAAGTCGGCCGGCATCGGCTCGCTGAAGGGCCTCTGCCCCTTCCACGACGAGCGCAGCCCCAGCTTCCACGTCCGCCCGCAGGCCGGCTTCTACCACTGCTTCGGCTGCCAGGAGTCGGGCGACGTCTACAGCTTCATCATGAAGATGGACCACAGCTCGTTCAGCGAGACCGTCGAGCGCCTCGCCGGGCGCATCGGCTTCCCGCTGCAGTACGAGGACGGCGACGGCCGCGCGCCCGAGACCGGCGGGCGAGCGCGCCTCCTCGCCGCGAACGACGCCGCGGAGGAGTACTTCCGCGAGCAGCTCGCGGCCCCGGGCGCCGACGTCGGTCGGCGCTTCCTCGGCGAGCGGGGCTTCGACCGCGCCGCCGCCGACCGCTTCGGCGTCGGCTTCGCGCCCGACGGCTGGGACGGTCTCACGACCGCGCTCAAGCGCCGCGGCTTCTCGGAGGAGGAGCTGACCACGGCCGGCCTGGTCAGCAGCAACAACCGCGGCGGCGTCTACGACCGCTTCCGCGGCCGCCTCGTCTGGCCGATCCGCGACGTGACCGGCCAGACCGTCGGCTTCGGCGCCCGCCGCCTCCTCGAGGAGGACAAGGGCCCCAAGTACCTCAACACCCCCGAGACGCCCGTCTACCACAAGTCCCAGGTGCTCTACGGGCTCGACCTCGCCAAGCGGGACATCTCCCGCGGGCACCGGGTGGTCGTCGTCGAGGGCTACACGGACGTCATGGCCTGCCACCTCGCCGGCGTCACCACCGCGGTCGCCACCTGCGGCACCTCCTTCGGCGTCGACCACATCAAGGTGCTGCGCCGGGTGCTGGGCGACGACAGCGGCGTCGGCGAGGTCGTCTTCACCTTCGACCCCGACGCGGCGGGCCAGAAGGCGGCGATGCGCGCGTTCCAGGAGGAGCACCGCTTCGCCGCGCAGACCTTCGTCGCCGTCGCGCCCGAGGGCCTGGACCCCTGCGACCTCCGCCTGAACCGCGGAGACGACGCCGTCCGCCGCCTCGTCGACGACAAGAAGCCGATGTTCGAGTTCGTGATCCGGCAGCTGCTGGACCGCTACGACCTCGAGACGGTCGAGGGCCGGATCGCGGCCCTGCGCGCGGCCGCCCCGGTCGTCGCCGAGATCCGCGACCCGGCGCTGCGGCCCGGCTACTCCCGCGAGCTCGCCCGGATGCTCGGCCTGGACATGGCCGAGGTCAACTCCGCCGTGCGCTCCGCCGGATCCCGGCCCCGCTCCTCCGGACCCGAGGGCCGCGACCAGCAGGGCGGCCGAGGCGGCGGCGGATCACCCGCGGCCGAGGCGCCCCTCGGCGCGCGCATCGCCGACCTCCCCGTCGACGTCGTCACGCGCATCGAGCGCGAGGCGCTGATGGCGATGCTCCAGCTTCCGCAGGCGATGGGTCCGGAGCTCCTGGCCAGGGCGGCGCACGCGGCGGTCACCAACGAGACCCTCCGCGTGGTCCGCGACGCCGTGGTCGCGAACCTCGAGCGGGCGGAGGACCGCGACTGGGTCGAGCACGTCGCCGACGACGTCCCCGGCCCCTTCGCCTCGCTGGTGCGCCAGCTCGCGGTGGCGCCGATCCCGGCCGCCGACGAGGAGGGGCTCGCCCGCTACTCCCGCGACGTGGCGATCTCGCTCATCGAGCGCGACCTGCTCCGCGAGATCGCCGAGCTGCGCGGGGCGCTCCAGCGCGCGTCCGCCGATCCGGTGATGGCGCGCGCGGTGCAGGTGCGCCTGGTCGAGCTCGAGCGCGAGAAGCGGGCGCTGCGCACGGAGTGAGCGTGTTGCGGTCGTGTGAAGAAATCGGCCGCACGCCCGTGCCGGTTCGGAGAGCGCTTCCAACTGTGTTACCTATGAGGAACAGCAATGCGGGCGTCCAGTGTCGTGACGCCACAGCCCACAGGAGATCTGTGTGCCGAGAGTCCGCGCGCCCGGAGCGCGCCCGCATCCCATCCTTGACAGGAAGAGGCAGACGGAGATGAATTCCGCATCCACTCGCGGCACCCGTGCACTGGCCGCCGCCGCAGGCTTCGCCGCGGTCGCGCTCGTGCTGACGGGCTGCGCCGCCGGCGGGAACGACTCGTCCGGCGGCAGCGCCGGAGGGGCCCTGACCATCGGCACCACCGACAAGATCACGACGCTCGACCCCGCGGGCTCCTACGACAACGGCTCGTTCGCCGTGATGAACCAGGTGTTCCCGTTCCTGATGAACACCCCCTACGGCAGCCCGGACGTCGAGCCCGACATCGCCGAGTCGGCGGAGTTCACCGCTCCCACGGAGTACACCGTGAAGCTGAAGGAGGGACTGAAGTGGGCCAACGGCCACGACCTCACCTCCTCCGACGTGAAGTTCTCCTTCGACCGCCAGGTCGGCATCGCGGCCGAGAACGGCCCGTCCTCGCTCCTGGCGAACCTCGACAGCGTCGCGGCTCCGGACGACACGACCGTGGTCTTCACGCTGAAGTCCGAGAACGACCAGACCTTCCCGCAGATCCTCTCGAGCCCCGCCGGCCCGATCGTGGACGAGGAGGTCTTCTCGGCCGACGAGCTGACCGCGGACGCCGACATCGTCTCGGGCGACGCCTTCGCCGGCCAGTACACGATCGCGAACTACGACGTGAACAACCTCATCCAGTACAAGGCCTACCCGGACTACCAGGGCGTTCTCGGCGAGGCGAAGACGGACACCGTCAACGTCAAGTACTACGCGGACTCGTCCAACCTCAAGCTGGACATCCAGGAGGGGAACATCGACGTCGCGTTCCGCAGCCTCTCGGCGACGGACATCGACGACCTCCGCGGCAACGACACGGTCAAGGTCGTGGACGGCCCCGGCGGCGAGATCCGCTACATCGTCTTCAACTTCGACACCCAGCCCTTCGGCGCGACGACCGGTGAGGCCGACAGCGCCAAGGCCCTCGCCGTGCGCCAGGCCGTCGCCGACCTGATCGACCGCGACGAGATCGCCGACCAGGTCTACAAGGGCACCTACACCCCCCTCTACTCCTACGTCCCCGCCGGCCTGACCGGCGCGGTCGAGCCGCTCAAGTCGCTCTACGGCGACGGCAACGGCGCGCCCGACGCGGACAAGGCGAAGGCGACCCTCGAGGCCGCCGGCGTCACCGCTCCGGTCACCCTGAACCTGCAGTACTCGAACGACCACTACGGTCCGTCCTCGGGCGACGAGTACGCGCTGATCAAGGACCAGCTGGAGTCGACCGGCCTCTTCACCGTGAACCTGCAGACCACGGAGTGGGTGCAGTACTCGAAGGACCGCTCGAGCGACGTCTACCCGGCCTACCAGCTCGGCTGGTTCCCCGACTACTCCGACGCCGACAACTACCTCTCGCCGTTCTTCATCAAGGAGAACTTCCTCGCGAACCACTTCGACGACGCCGAGGTGCAGAGCCTGATCGCGCAGCAGGTCTCGACCACCGACGCCGACGCGCGCACCGCGCTGATCGAGCAGATCCAGGAGAAGGTCGCGGCGCAGCTCTCGACCGTCCCCTACCTGCAGGGCTCGCAGGTCGCGGTCGTCGGCAGCACCGTGAGCGGAGCCGAGGACACCCTCGACGCCTCGTTCAAGTTCCGCTACGCGGCACTCAGCAAGGGCTGATCCACCCCCTCGCGGCCGGCGCCTCCCCGACAGGAGGCGCCGGCCGTTCTCCACGAAAGGCATCACGTGACGACAGCCACGACGGCTGCGGCGACGGCGCCCACACGGCGACCGCGCGGCTCCGGGGGCGGACTCGGGCGCTACCTGCTCGTCCGCTTCCTGCTCATCATCCCCACCGTCTTCATCCTCGTGACGCTGGTGTTCCTCCTCATGCGCTCCACGGGCGACCCGATCACGGCGGCCCTCGGCGGCCGCCTGACCGCGGACCAGCTCGCCGAGCGTGTGGCCGCCGCCGGCTACGACCGGCCGCTGATCGTGCAGTACCTCGAGTACCTCGGCAAGCTGCTGACCGGCGACTTCGGCACCACCCTGAGCGACAACCGCCCCGTCACCGAGGTGCTCCTCACCTACGGCGCTGCGACGGTCGAGCTCGCCTTCTACGCCCTGATCGTGGCGTTCCTGGTCGGCATCCCGCTCGGGATGCTCGCCGCCTACCACCGCGACCGCACGCCCGACGCCGTGCTGCGCATCTTCGCGATCCTCTGCTACGCGACCCCGGTGTTCTTCGCGGGCCTGCTGCTGAAGCTGGTGTTCTCCGTCTGGCTGAAGTGGTTCCCCGTCGCCGGGCGCGCCTCGACGAGCACCGAGCTCTCGCTCCAGTTCCTCGAGAACAAGACCGGCATCTACCTGATCGACGCGATCCAGACGGGCGACCCGGCCGCGATCTCGGACGTGCTCTCGCACGCGGTGCTCCCCGCCGTCGCACTGGGCCTGCTCACCGCGGGCATCTTCCTGCGCCTGGTGCGCACCAACGTGATCGGCACGCTCGGCACCGATTACGTGGACGCGGCGCGCTCGCGCGGCGTCAGCGAGTTCCGGCTCGTCCGCACCCACGCCTACCGGCCGGCGCTCATCCCGATCATCACTGTGATCGGCCTGCAGATCGCCCTGCTGCTCGGCGGCGCCGTCCTCACCGAGACCACCTTCGAGTGGAAGGGCCTCGGCTTCCAGCTCGCCGAGTACCTCCAGGCCCGCGACTTCGTGGCCGTGCAGGGCATCGTCGCCCTGCTCGCCGTCATCGTGGCGCTGACCAACTTCATCGTCGACGTCATCGCGGCGCTCATCGACCCGCGAGTGAGGTACTGAGCATGAGCACCACCTCCCCGGCGCGTCCGCGCCGCCGCCTCGTCGACCGCCTGCCGGTCGTCCACCAGCTCCGGCAGAGCGTCGGCCTCCAGCGGGGGATGCTCGTCACCGGCCTGATCATCACCGGCGCGTTCCTGCTGGTGGCCCTGTTCGCGCCCCTGATCGCGCCCTACGGCTACTCGCAGCTGCGCTCGGGAGGCGAGTCGTTCGGCGCGCAGGAGCCGCCGAGCGCGGAGCACCTGCTCGGCACCACCGTCGGCGGCTACGACGTCCTCTCGCGAGTGATCTGGGGAGCGCAGACCGCGTTCCTCGTGATCGTCGTCGCCGTGGTCCTGTCGATCTTCCTCGGCGTCTTCCTCGGCCTCGTCTCCGGCTACCTCGGCGGCTGGCTCGACCGCGTGCTCGTCGTGATCTGCGACGCGATCTACGCGTTCCCGACCCTGCTGCTGGCGATCGTGATGTCGATCGTCATCTCCGGCGGGCAGTCGAACCTCTGGGCCGGCATCTTCGCCGCAGCGGTCTCGATCACCGTGGTCTACATCCCGCAGTACTTCCGCGTGATCCGGGCCGAGACCGTGCGGATCAAGGGCGACGCCTTCGTCGAGTCGGCGAAGGTCATCGGAGCGTCGACGCCGCGGATCATGTTCCGCCACGTCCTGCGGAACGCGACGCGCACGCTGCCGCTGATCTTCACACTGAACTCCTCCGAGGCGATCCTGACCCTCGCCGGCCTGGGCTTCCTCGGCTTCGGCATCGAGCCGACGTCGGCCGCGGAGTGGGGCTACGACCTCAACAAGGCGCTGTCGGACGTCACGAGCGGCATCTGGTGGACCTCGGTCTTCCCGGGCCTGGCGATCGTGCTCGTGGTGCTGGGCATCACCCTCGTGGGCGAGAGCCTGAACGACCTCGCCGACCCGCGCCTGCGCGGTCGGCGCGCGGTGGCCGCCGGTGCCGGCGACGTCGCCGCGACGTCCGTCGTGCCGGGCGGCGTCCTCGCCGCCGACGGCCTGGAGACGCCGGGGCACGACCCCGTCGCCGGAGTGGAGGAGACGCGATGAGCGACCAGCGCATCGTCCGGGACGCCTCAGCGCGTCCGATCGTGGACATCACCGACCTCGAGGTCGCCTTCGCGAGCGACCGCGGCGCCGTCCGCGCCGTCGCCGGGGTGAGCCTGCGCGTCGAGCGCGGCGAGGTCCTGGCGATCGTCGGAGAGTCCGGCAGCGGCAAGACCGTGACCGCGAAGACCATCCTCGGCCTCCTGCCCGAGACGGCCACCGCCTCCGGAGTGGTCCTGCTCTCGAAGAAGGACGGCAGCGCGGCGACCGATGTCGTCTCCGTGCCCAAGGCCCGCCTCCGGGAGCTGCGCGGCACCGACGTCGCCATGGTCTTCCAGGAGCCGGGCACCGCCCTCAACCCGGTCTTCACGGTGGGCTGGCAGATCGCGGAGGGACTGCGCGCTCACGGCTCCGTCTCGAAGAAGGAGGCGCGCAAGCGCGCGATCGACGTCCTGCGCACCGTCGGCATCCCGGAGCCGGAGAAGCGGGTCGACTACTACCCGCACCAGTTCTCGGGCGGCCAGAAGCAGCGCGTCGTCATCGCGATGGCCCTGGTCCTGGATCCCGGCCTGATCGTCGCGGACGAGCCGACCACCGCGCTCGACGTGACCGTGCAGGCCGAGATCCTCGACCTGCTCCGCCGGTGCCGCGACGAGTTCGGCACCTCGATCGTGCTGATCACCCACAACATGGGCGTCGTCGCCGATCTGGCCGACCGCGTCGCCGTGATGTACCAGGGCGAGCTGGTCGAGGAGGCGACGGTCTCCGAGCTGTTCTCGGCGCCGAAGGCCGAGTACACGAGGAAGCTCCTCGCCGCCGTCCCGCACGTGGGCCAGGGCGTCGAGCGCGCCCGCGTCCGCGCCGTCGAGCGCGCCGAGGCCCCCGAGGCCGAGACGCTCGTCGCCGCCGAGGGCCTGCGGATCCAGTACCCCGGCCGGCTCGGCCGTCCCGGCTTCGTCGCGGTCGACGGCGTCTCGCTGCGCATCCGCGCGGGCGAGGTGCTCGGCCTCGTCGGCGAGAGCGGCTCGGGCAAGACCACCATCGGGCGCGCCATCGCGGGCCTGACGCCGGTGACCGGCGGGTCGCTGAAGGTCCTCGGCAAGGAGATGCGCGGCATCCGCGAGCGCGCCTTCCGGCCGGTCCGCGGCGACATCGGCTTCGTGTTCCAGGACCCGGCGTCGAGCTTCAACCCGCTGCTCACCATCGCGGAGTGCGTGGCCGAGCCGCTGATCGTGCACGGACGGGCCGGCGACGCCGCCGGGGCGCGCTCGCGCGTCGACGAGCTCCTGGAGGCGGTGCAGCTGCCCCGCTCCTACGGCGACCGCTACCCGCACGAGCTCTCCGGCGGCCAGCGCCAGCGCGCCAGCCTCGCCCGGGCCCTCGCCCTCGAGCCGAAGCTGCTGATCGCCGACGAGCCCACCTCGGCGCTCGACGTGTCGGTGCAGGCCCGCGTGCTCGAGCTGTTCGCCGAGCTGCAGCGCGAGTTCGGCTTCGCCTCGCTGTTCATCAGCCACGACCTCGCCGTGGTCGACCTGCTCGCCGACCGCATCGCGGTGCTCTACCGCGGCGAGCTGGTCGAGGAGGGGACGGGGGCGGAGGTGCTCGCTGCGCCGAAGCACCCCTACACGCAGCGCCTGCTCGCCTCCCTGCCCGTGCCCGACCCGGTCGAGCAGGCCTCGAGGCGCGAGCTCCTGCGCAGCATCGTCGAGGCGGAGCGCCGGGCGTGAGCCGGACCGCCGGGGATCCGGCCCCCATCGTCGTCGACGACCTCAGCGTCGAGTACCCGCCGCGCGGCATCAGCCGCCGGTGGACGGCGCTGCGGGGAGTGAGCCTCCGCGTGGAGCCGGGGGAGGTGCTCGGGATCCTCGGCGGCAGCGGCTCGGGCAAGTCCACGCTCGCGCGCGTGCTCGGCGGCGACGGCCTGGGGCACGACGGCGGCCGCACGCGCCCGGTGATCATCGGAGGGGACGCGACGGTCGCGGGGCACCGCCTCCGCTCGCTCCCCGCCCGCGAGCTCAAGCGATTCACCGTCGACGTCGCGCATCTCGCGCAGGACGCCGGAGCGACCCTCCGCCCCGAGCTGACCGTCTCGGAGCTGATCGCCGAGCCGATCTTCCTCCGCGACCGCCACTACGACCCGAAGGCCGCGGCGGTGCGGGTGGCGACGCTGCTCGACTCCGTGCACCTGCCGCTGTTCCTGCTCGACCGCTACCCCTACGAGCTCTCCAGCGGCCAGCGCCAGCGCGTGGCCGTGGCCCGCTCGCTCGTGCTCGGGCCGAAGGTGCTGATCGCCGACGAGCCGACCTCGGGCATCGACGCGACGGTGCGCGAGTCGATCGTGGACCTCCTCGCCGACCTGCGGCGCCGGGAGGGCTTCGCCGCCGTCGTGGTCAGCCACGACATAGACGTGCTGAGCCGGGCGACCGACCGGATCGCCGTGCTCGTCGGCGGCGAGGTCGTCGCGTACGGGCCGCTGCTGGAGGTTCTGATCGAGGCCCGGCACCCCTACGTGCGCGAGCTCGGAGCGGCCTTCGCCGAGTACGAGCGCTTCGACGCCTCCCGAGCGCAGCGCGTCGAGGCGGCCGACCAGTGACCGTCCCGCGCGTCGCGGTGCTCCCGCGGCCGAAGCCGGTGTTCGCCGAGGCGGTGGAGTCGGGCGGTGGAGTGGTCGTCGGACTCGACGGGAGTCCGGACGCGCTGCTCTGGCTGTCCTACGGCCGCACGGACGAGCTGGCCGCTGTGCTGGAGGAGCACCCGTCGATCCGCTGGGTGCAGCTGCCCTGGGCCGGCGTCGACGTCTTCGCGCCCGTGCTCGCCGCGTCCCGCGCGGACGTCGTCTGGACCAGCGCCAAGGGCGCCTACGCGGAGCCGGTGGCCGAGCACGCGCTCGCGCTGGTGCTCGCCCTCCTGCGCTCGCTGCCGGAGCGGGCGCGCGCCGTGTCGTGGGGGCCGAAGAAGGCGGTCACGCTGCACCGCGCCTCCGTGGTGATCGTCGGAGCAGGAGGGATCGCTCGCGAGCTCCTGCGGCTGCTCGCCGTCTTCGACTGCCAGGTGACGATCGTCCGCCGCGGAGACGAGCCGGTGGAGGGCGCCGCCCGCACCCTGCCGGCGTCGCGGCTCGCCGAGGCCGCGGCGGACGCCGACGTGCTGGTCCTGGCCGCCGCCGCCACCGCGGGCACGGAGCGGATGGTCGACGCGGGTCTGCTCGCGCGGCTCCCCGCCCACGCCGTGCTCGTCAACGTCGCCCGGGGGAGCCTCGTCGACACGGACGCGCTCGTCGCGGCCCTCGCCGAAGGCCGTCTCGCGGGCGCCGCGCTCGACGTGACGGACCCCGAGCCGCTGCCGGACGGGCATCCGCTCTGGAGCGAGCCCCGGTGCCTGATCACGCCCCACAGCGCGGACACCCCCGAGATCACCGCGCCGCTCCTGGCCGAGCGCGTGCGCGCCAACGTGGCCGCCTGTGCCGCCGGCGGGCCGTTCGTCGGCCGCGTCGACCCGGGCTCCGGCTACTGAGTGCGCGCCCGATTTTGCGTTCGCGGAGAGTTTGCTAAAGTAGTACCGCGCTGATCGCCTCCGGGTGGTCGGATGATCCTCGATAGCTCAATTGGCAGAGCAATCGGCTGTTAACCGGTAGGTTCTTGGTTCGAGTCCAAGTCGGGGAGCGAAGGGTCCGGGACTCCACTCTCGGGCCCTTTTTTCGTGCCCGCGAGCGGTCGCCCTCGAGGGCCCACCCGCTCGGACCGACGATCGGAGGCGCGATGCGCGAGGACGTGCTCGCTCTCCTGCGCCGCCGCCCCGACGTCGAGGCGCCGGATCTCGTCGCCGTCGACGCCAGCGACCGCCTGCTGCTCGACCTCGCCGCCGATCGCGGCCGCCTCGCCGTGATTGGGGACGCCTACGGGGCACTGAGCCTCGGCCTCGCCGCCGACGGCCGTGCCGTACGCGTCGTGCAGGACTCGATCACCGCCGAGCGCGCTCTCGCGCAGAACCTCGAGACGGTGCGCGGGTCGGGCGTCGACCTCGCGCCGATCGAGATCGTCGACTCCGTCGCGGAGGCCGTCCGCGACGCCGACGCGGTGCTCCTGCGCCTGCCGCGCTCACTCGACGCCCTGGCCGCCGTCGCGGCCGGGACCGCACTCGCGAACCCGGCGGCGACCCTGATCGGCGCCGGCCGCATCAAGCACATGACGCGCACGATGAACGACGTGCTCGCCGTGCGCTACGAGCGGATCGACGTCTCCCTCGCGCGTCAGAAGTCGCGCGCCCTGCTCGCGAGCGGCGCGCTCCCCGACCAGCCGCCCGCGCCCGGGCCCGAGCGGCGCCGTCTGGACGAGCTCGACCTCGAGGTCGTCGCACTGCCGGGAGCCTTCGCCGGGGCGCGACTGGACCTCGGCACCCGCGCCCTCCTCGCCGCCCTCGATGTCGACTCCCTTCCCGCGGGCACCGCACTCGACCTCGGCTGCGGAACCGGCGTCCTCGCCGCCGTGGTGGCCCGGGCCTGCCCCGACCTCGCCGTGACCGCGACGGACACCTCGCGTGCCGCGGTCGAGTCCGCCCGGGCGACCGCGGCGGCCAATGGGCTCGCCGTCCGCGTCCTTCGCGACGACAACGCCTCGACGCTGGAGGCGTCCTCCGTCGACGTCGTGCTCTGCAATCCGCCGTTCCACTCCGACGGTGCCGTCACCGACCTCGTCGCCCGGCGCATGCTGCGCGCGGCCGGCCGCGTGCTGCGCCCCGGAGGCGTGCTGTGGACGGTCTTCAACTCCCACCTCGCGCATCCGGCCGAGCTGCGCCGCGCGGTCGGGCCGACCACGGTGGTGGCGCGCGACCGCCGCTTCACCGTCACCCGCTCCGTGCGCTCCGACGGCTGAGTGCGGCTCCGCAACCCCCTCCGCGGCCTCAGGTCCGCTGTCCGCGGCGCGGGTACGATCTCTCTCCGGCGCTCCTGTGCCGAACCCGTCCCGTCCCCCCGGAGGCCGTCGTGCTCGAAGTCGTCCTCGTCCTCGCCCTGATCGCCCTGGTCGCGGTCGTCGTGCTGTGGCGCCGCGCCGTCGGCGCCGAGCGCCGTGCCGCCGAGAGCCGTGCGGAGGAGGCGGCGCGCGTCGTCCGCCTCGAGCTGGCGGTCGGCGAGCAGGAGGCGAGGCTCCGCATCGTCGGCGAGCTCGAGCAGCTCGCGGTCCGCAGCGCCGCGCACGTCGTCGAGGAGGCCGAGAGCGTCCGGCTCACGATCGACCGCGACCCCGCCGCAGCCGCGCGGTCGGCGCAGCGTGCCGTGCGGGCGGCCGAGGCCTCGCTGGCGCAGCTGCGCCGCATCGCGACCGTTGCCTCCGTCGATCCGGGGGAACTGCCGCGCACCGGCGGCTCCGTCCCCCTGATCGAGGGCGCCCGCGAGCGAGGCCTGAGCGTCCGCGAGGAGTCGTTCGGCGAGCCGTTCCCGCTGCAGGACGGCGCCGAGGTGGCCGTGCTCCGGGTGCTCGAGTACGCCTTCGACTCGGCGCTGGAGACCGGCGGCGCGGGGACCGAGGTCCGCATCAGCTCCCGATGGACGACCACCGGCCTCCGGGTGGAGGTCGACGACGACCGCGAGCAGCACGGCGCTGCGGAGCAGGACGCCAGCGCTCTCGAGGCGGATCTGCGCTCGCTCACCGAGCGCATCGACAGCCCCGCGCTCGCCGAGCTGCGCGAGCGGGCCGCCCTCTTCGGCGGCGACGTGACCGAGAAGCGGACGCCCGGCGTCGGCCGGAGCGTCACCGCCTCGTTCCCCGCGATCCGCCACCACAACGGCGTGCACGGGGTCGACCTGGCCTGAGTCAGTCCTCGAGGTGCTCCACGCCGGGCAGCCACGAGACGCCGGGGCCGCCCCAGCCGCGCTTGCGGGTGATCTTCGCGACCGGCTTGTGGTAGTCGTGCTCGAGGCGGTCGATGTAGAGCACGCCGTCGAGGTGGTCGAACTCGTGCTGGAACACGCGGGCGAACCAGCCGTCCGCGACGATCTCGAACGGCTCCTGCTCGAGGTCGACCGCGCGGAGGATCGCGCGCTCGGAGCGGCGGAGCGGGAAGCGCTCGCCGGGGAAGGAGAGGCACCCCTCCGACTCCGTGTCCTCGTCCGCCTCGCCGAGCGGGGTCGGCGTGACGAACAGCTCGGGGTTGATCGCGACGCCGCGGCGCGGGGTGCCGTCGTCGTCGGCGTAGTCGTAGACGAACAGGCGCAGCGGGACGCCGACCTGCGGGCCGGCGAGGCCGACTCCGGGGGCGGTGTCCATCGTCTCGAACATGTCGGCGACGAGGGTGCGCAGCGCATCGTCGAACTCGGTGACGGGGGCGGCGGGGGAGTGCAGGACGGGGTCGCCGGCGATGCGGATGGGGAGGACGGCCATGGGGGACAGGGTACCGCGGGGCCGTCGACCGGGTCCGCGAGGATCATCCGCTGGGCTCAGCCCCTCACCCGTGCGTCGGAGGACTCCCGGAGGCGTTCTGGGTAGGGTCGACCCCATGCCCGCCGATCTCGCCGAACTCCTCAACGATCCGGCGAAGTTCATCGGCATCCCGATCGCTCTCGTGGGCGCGGTGTTCCTCTCCCTCGGCGCGCAGTTCCAGCACCGGGGAGTGGCGAAGGTGGAGCGGTTCTCGAAGCGCTCCGGCTCCTCCGGGCTCAGCGGCGGCCAGCTGGTCGCGCTGCTCTCGCGCCCCTCGTGGGTGATCGGCACCCTGCTCCTCGGCCTCGCGATCGTCTTCCAGCTGACGAGCCTCGGCTTCTCCCCGCTCATCGTGGTGCAGCCGCTCGGAGCGGTGGCGCTCGTGATCACCGCGGTCGTGAACGCGCGGGTCAGCCGGGTGCGCCTGAACGCGGCGTCGATCCGGGCGATCGTGCTCTGCGTCGGAGGCGTCGGCACGTTCGTCCTCGTGGCGGCGTTCAACGCGGTCGACAAGTCCATCCAGACGCCCGAGCTCATCACGATCCTCGTGATCCTCGCCGTGGTGCTCACGGTCTTCGTCGTCGCCTTCCGCGTCTTCCGCCGCGGAGCGAAGGCGATCTTCTACATCGTGGGCGCCGGAGTGGTCTACGGCTTCGTCGCGACTCTCGCGAAGGTCGTGCTCAACCGCATCAAGTACGGCGAGTTCGACCCGCTGACGGTGGTCTGCATCGTGGCGCTCCTGGCCGCGACCGCGCTCGGCGGGTACTTCGTTCAGAACGCCTACTCCTCCGGCCCGCCGGACCTCGTCGTGGCGGGCCTCACCGTCATCGACCCGCTGGTCGCCGTCGCGATCGGCATCGTCGTGCTCGGGGAGGCGCAGTACGCGGCCCCGTGGGCGATCCCGCTCTTCATCGCGGCCGGTGCCGTCGCCATCTACGGCGTCTTCCTCCTCGCCAAGCACCACCCGCAGGCGCGCTGACGGCGCGGGATCCCGAGTGGTGAGGACTCCTCTGCCTACAATGGGTCCGCGCCGAGAGCCACGAAACCGACCGACCTCCGCCGATCGCTCCCTTCTCTCCCCGAGCGGCACGACACCGATAGGACCTCCCGTGTCAGATCCCCGCGACGCGTCCCGACCGGGATCGCCCGACTCCCGACCGCTGACGGTCGTGATCGGCTGCGACACCTTCGCTCCCGACGTGAACGGAGCCGCGAAGTTCGCCGAGCGCCTCGCCGCCGGTCTCGCGCAGCGCGGCCACGAGGTCCACGTCGTCGCCCCCTCGGCCGACGGCTGGAGCGGCACCCGGGTCGAGACGCACGAGGGGCAGCGGATCATCGTGCACCGGCTCTACAGCTGGCGTTGGTACCCGCACGACTGGCTGCGCTTCGCGATGCCGTGGCGCATCCGGCAGAACAGCGCGCGCATCCTCGACGAGGTGAAGCCCGACGTCGTGCACTTCCAGTCGCACATCATCGTCGGCCGCGGCCTCGGGATCGAGGCGGCCAAGCGCGGCATCCGCATCGTCGGCACGAACCACTTCATGCCCGAGAACATGCTCGAGTTCACCCTCCTGCCGAAGGCCGTGCAGGCCAAGGCCGTGGCGATGGCGTGGCGGGCCGCGCGCCGCACCTTCGGCCGGGCGGAGGCGGTCACCACGCCGACCCGCAAGGCCGCGCAGTTCCTCGAGAAGTACACGGGCCTCCGGGGCGTCCACGCCATCTCCTGCGGCATCGACGCCGACAACTACACGCCCGACTTCTCGGCCCGCGCCGGCGACTCGATCCTCTTCGTCGGCCGCGTGACCGGCGAGAAGCACATCGACGTCCTGCTCCGCGCGGTCGCCCTGCTCGATCCGGCGCTCGACGCGAAGCTCGAGATCGTCGGCGGCGGCGACCAGATGCGCAACCTCCAGCAGCTCGCCGCGACCCTCGGCATCGCCGACCGCGTCCGCTTCACCGGCTACGTCTCGGACGCCGAGCTCAAGGAGGCGTACACCCGCGCCACCGTGTTCGCCATGCCGTCCATCGCCGAGCTGCAGAGCATCGCGACGATGGAGGCGATGGCCTCGGCCCTCCCCGTCGTCGCCGCCGACGCGATGGCCCTCCCGCACCTCGTGCACGACGGCGAGAACGGCTACCTCTTCGCTCCGGGCAGCGCCGAGGCCCTCGCCGAGCGCCTCACCGCCGTGCTCACGGCCGATCAGGAGGACCTCGAGGCGATGAAGCGCGCCTCCCTCCGCATCGTCGCCTCGCACGACATCAACCGCACGATCAGCACCTTCGAGAGCCTGTATCGTGGGGAGCCGGTGGCCGATCCGGCCTCCGACGCAGCGTCCGCACCCGCCGCCACCTGACGGCCGCTCGGACGGCCGCCGCGGGGCGTTAGCTCAGCCGGTCAGAGCAGCGGACTCATAATCCGTCGGTCACGGGTTCAAGTCCCGTACGCCCTACTCCGCTCCACCCGCGGTCGTTCCTCCTCTCCAGCGCCGGGTCGGGCCTCCACCTGATGCCGGTCTCGTCGGAGCGGGCGGTCCGCTCCTGTCGGACCGGCGTGCCGTGCCTCAGGACGCCGCCGACGCGGTCCTCGCCGGCACGCCGACGGCGGACGAGCCGGAGGCGACGTCGCGGACGACGACGGCGCCGGCTCCGATCCGCACATGGTCGCCGACGGTCACGTCCCCGACGATCGTCGCGCGGGCGCCGATGTAGACGTCGTCGCCGATGACGGGCGTACGACCTTTCGACTCGCCGATGGTGACGCCGTGGTAGATGAACGCGTTCCTCCCGATCACCGTGCGCGGGTGCAGGATCACGCCGCGGCCCCAGTGGGGGAGCCGCAGGCCGGGCCCGACCTGAGCGGCCGGCGGCAGCTCGGCTCCGACGATCATGCGGGTCCAGACGAGATCGACCAGGCGGTAGACGAGGTGGAGGGGGAGCCGGGTCCTCCGAGAGCTCGAGTACTGCCCGAGTCGGAGGACGAGGACGGTGAGCCGGTCGGAGGCGTGGCCCTTGGCGGCCAGGTCCGCGCGGACGACGGCTCGGAGTTCGGCGAGATCCATGCTCCCAGTCTGAGTGGGAGCCTCGCGGGTGAGGGCGGGCCGTCGGAGATCGTCCGGGGCGTGGCGAGCATCCGCGAGCGGACGACACGGTGGCTCGATGCGCTAGCACGTCCCGACGCGCCGCGCCCGTACTGGCCGCTCTCCGCTCGACGTGATTGCCTGAACCCGTGCCTGATCTTCCGATGTTCCCGCTCGGCTCCGTGCTCCTGCCGCACATGCCGCTCCCGCTCCGGCTGTTCGAGCCGCGGTACCTGCGGATGCTCGGCGACGTCCTCGAGGACGAGACCCTCGCGTTCGGCGTCGTGCTCATCGAGCGCGGCCAGGAGGTGGGCGGCGGCGACCAGCGGTTCGCGGTCGGCGCCCGCGCGCGCATCCTGAACATCGACGGGGCGGAGTCGTTCGTCACGCTCGACTCCGTGGGCGAGGAGCGCTTCGAGGTCGTCCGCTGGTACGAGGACGACCCGTACCCGCGCGCCGAGGTCCGCCTGCTGCCCGATCTGGAGTGGGACGAGAAGCACGCCCCCGCGCTGGCTGCGGCGGAGTCGGCGGTCCGCACGGCACTGGCGGTCGCGAGCGAGTTCGTCGAGCAGCGCTACGGCGCGGTCGTCGAGCTCGCCGAGGATCCGGCCGCGCACGCCTGGCAGCTCGCCGGCGTCGCACCGGTCACCGAGCTCGACCGCCTCGCGTTCCTCCGCAGCTCCACCATGGAGGAGCTGCTGGAGTCGGTCCGGGAGCGCTCCGCCGAGGCGACCGAGTCGTTCCGCGCCGGCTGGGCCTGAGCCCCGTCCCGGCGTCCCATGACGAGCCCGTCAGTCCTCGAGGCTGACGCCGCGCTCCTCCGCCAGCTTGACCAGGTCGTCGACGACCACGAGCGCCATCCGGACCGAGCGGTCGCGGCGGTACTCCTCGTCGTCCGGGTCGATCCGCGAGGTGCGGTCGAGGGTCTCCTCGATCGACTGCGCGAGCTCGCGCCACGCGTCCTGACGGGCGTCGTCGACGAGCGTCGCGAGGTACTCCTCGTCCTGCGCCCGCCTGTGGAGGGAGTCGGCGACCAGGAGCGAGAGCCGCTCGCGGTGGTCGAGGTTGTCGACGTCGGCCGAGCGGTAGTCGTGCACGTGGTCGGAGCGGCCGCCCACGGAGGTCACGTCGGCGGCGATGCCGCGCAGGCGCTCGGCGGCCGCCTCGGACTCGCGCGCCAGCTTCTCGAGCTCCTCCGCGGCGACGACGGAGTAGCGGACCGAGTCGAAGGGGACGTCAGCGCCGAGGCCGTCCATCAGCACCCGGTTCTTCACGGCCATGCGACTCGCGTACTGCGCGAGCATCAGGCCCTCCTCGGCGGCCTCCTCGACGGAGGCGGGCTCGCGCGACGGGTTCTCATCGGGGTCGTACGGCTCCATCTTGAACCTGCGTCGACGCCGGAACCACACGTGCGTCACCTACATCCCGGAGCAGGCGCCCCGCCCGCCGGAGCACCTCTTCGAGAGTACCCGGCGGGCGGGCGCCGTGGTCGGCGGCTCAGGCCTCGCGCCAGTCGTCCTGCCGGAGGTGGGAGCCGGCCTGCGGCCCCATCTGCAGCATCCCGCCGTCCACGACGTACGAGGATCCGGTGATGTAGGAGGCAGCGGGAGAGGCCAGGAAGGCGACCACCGCCGCGATCTCGCGGGCGTCGCCGGGGCGGCCGAGGGGGATGCCGGGGCGGTCGATCGTGACGGGGTCCACATCCTCGGCGTCGTTCATCGGCGTCGCGATCTCCCCGGGGGCGACGGCGTTGACGGTGATGCCGAGGGAGCCGAGCTCGAGTGCGGCGACCTTCAGCAGGCCGCCCAGCCCGTGCTTGGCAGCGGTGTAGGCGACGGAGCCGACCCGCGGCTGGTGCTCGTGGACACTGGTGACCGCGATGATCCTGCCGCCCGTGCCCTGGGCCGCCATGCGCCGCGCGGCGCGCTGGAGGCAGACGAACGCTCCGTCGAGGTTCAGGGCGACGGTCGAGCGCCAGCTGTCGAGGCTCTGCTCGAGGAAGGGCTCGCCCCCGCCTCCGCCCGCATTGCTGACGGCGACGTCGAGCCCGCCCAGTCGATCCGCGAGGTCGTCGATCACGTCGCCCGCGCCCTCCAGATCCGTCGTGTGGAGGCGCGCGATCTCGGCGCGCCGGCCGAGGGAGCGCACCTCCTCCGCCGTGCCCTGCGCGCCCTCCTCGTCGCTGTGCCAGGTGATGCCGACGTCCATGCCCGCCTCGGCCAGTGCCACCGCGATCGCCCGGCCGATGCCGGAGTCCGAGGCGGTCACCAGTGCACGGGTGGGCCGGAAGTCTCGAGGTCCCTGGGTCATGTCGTCTCCTGTCTCGATCGGGCCGCCGATCCGGCGGACACGGGTCGATCCCATCAGCGGATCCGGCGCGCTCGGGAGCCGGTTGACAGGTCCGGGCTCGCGCGAGACGCGTGGCGGTGTCCCCGCTGAGCGCCCCGATCGCGTTGACTGGGCGGATGGATCACCGGCGCATCTCGGTCGTCGTCCCCGTGAAGGACGACGCCCGCCACCTCGAGCAGCTGCTCGAGCTCCTCCGCGAGCAGACGCTCGCTCCGTTCGAGATCGTCGTCGTCGACGACGGGAGCACCGACGACAGCGCCGCCGTCGCGCGAGCGGCGGGCGCGCGGGTGGTGCGGCACGACGGAGCCGGGATCCCGGCGAGCACGGCGCACGGCTTCGACGAGGCGCACGGCGACGTCCTCGCACGGCTCGACGCCGACTCCCGCCCGGGACCCGACTGGCTGGCGCGCCTGGCCGGCCACTTCGCCGATCCCGAGGTCGGAGCGGTGACCGGTCCCGGACGCTTCGACGAGCTCGGCCCGATCGCCCGGGTGATCGCGCGGGTCGCCTACATGGACGCCTACTTCGTGCTGATGGGGTCGGCGCTGGCCAACTGGCCGCTCTTCGGCTCCAACTGCGCCGTCCGCCGGTCGGCGTGGGAGGAGATCGCGGAGGAGATGCACCGGCACGACGCCTACGTGCACGACGACGTCGAGATCAGCGTGCACCTGGGACTCCGGCACCGGATCGTGCTCGACCGCCACCTCGAGGTCGGCATCTCGGCCCGCCCCTTCGGCGCCTTCGCCGACATGCTCCGCCGGTTCGACCGCGCTCTGCACACGCTGGCGCGGCACCCCGGGATGGGGTCGTCCCTGCAGCGCTGGACGCACCGGGTGCGCCGCATCCACCGCGACCGCCTGCGAGCGACGGCCGCGGCGCGCCGCTCCGGCTGACGACGAGAACCGACGGCGCCGCCTGACTGCTAGGGCTGGGCCGCGTCCGGCCGGGCCGCATCGGGCTCGGCCTCCGCCGCCCGATCCTCTCCCGGCACGGGGCGCCCCTCCTTCGGCATCGCCCAGACCGCGGCGAGCATGCCCACGGCGAGGACCGTGAGCGCGATGCAGACGAAGCGGGTGCCCTCGGCGAGGTCCGCCGGTGCGGGGACGCCGCCGCCCGCCTTCGCGTTCACGATCGCGCCGAACACGGCCACGGCGACGGCGCTGCCGATGTTGCGGGCGAAGAAGTTGGTCGAGGAGACCACTCCGCGCTCGTTCCAGTCGACGCTCGACTGCGCCCGGATCAGCGTCGGAGTCGCCACGAGCCCCATGCCGGCGCCGATGAGCACGCAGAAGCCGGCGATCTCCCACAGCGTCGAGGAGGCGCCGAGCAGGACGGTCAGCGCCGTGCCGATCACGACGAGCCCCGCTCCGAGGAAGCCCGTGTTGCGGAAGCCGATGCGCAGGTAGAGCCGGCCCGACAGGCTCGCCGCGACCGGCCAGCCGAGCGTCATCGCCGCGACGGCGAAGCCCGCGCCGAGAGCGGAGCTGCCGAGCACGCCCTGCGCGAAGGTCGGGAAGTACGAGGTGACGCCGAGCGTGATCGCGCCGACGGTCACCGAGACCAGGCTGGTCGAGATCAGCACGCGCCGCGTGAGGACCCAGAGGGGGAGCACCGGGGCGGCCGCGCGCCGCTCGATCGCGACGAAGCCGGCGAACGCGAGGGCCGAGACGACGAACACGCCGACTCCGGCGGGGGAGAGCCACGGCCAGGCGCTGCCGCCCTCGAGCAGTCCGAGGATGAGCAGCGCGGTGCCCACGGCGAGCACGGAGGCGCCCGCCACGTCGATCCGCTGCTTCTCGCCCCGCGTGGTCTCGCGGAAGCTGCGGATCAGGAGGAACGCCGCCAGGAGGCACAGCGGGATGTTGACGAGGAAGATGCCGCGCCAGGCGCCCAGGTCCGAGAGCACGCCGCCGAGCGTCGGCCCGACGACCGAGGAGATGCCCCAGACGCTCGCGAGGTAGCCCTGGGTCTTCGCACGCTCGGCGACCGTGTAGATGTCGCCGGCGATGGTGATGCCCATCGGCTGGATCGCACCGGCCCCCAGGCCCTGCAGGGCTCGGAACGCGATCAGCGCGGGCATGCTCCAGGCGAGGCCGCACAGGAGCGAGCCGACCAGGAACAGGGCGATGCCGATCAGCATGATGGGCTTGCGCCCGATCACGTCGGCGAGCTTGCCGTAGAGGGGGACCGAGACCGCCTGGGCCAGCAGGTAGATCGAGAACAGCCAGGGGAACTGCTCGAAGCCCCCCAGATCGGCGACGATGGACGGCACGGCCGTCGAGAGGATCGTGGCGTCGAGGGCGACCAGAGCGGTCGAGATCATCAGGGACAGCAGGATCGGGCCGCGCTCCGAGCGCAGTCCGACACTCGCGCGGGTGGGGGCGTCGGTCACTCTGCCCAGGCTATTCCATAGCCGGGGGATGGAAGCGGGGCGGAGAGGATCCGCTCCGGGGCTCGGTAGACTTGCGGCATGGAACTCGTTCTCTGGCTCGTCGTGTCCGCCATCGCCGGTGTCGGCCTCGTCTCCGGAGTCGCGGCTCTCATCGCCATGACGCGGGCGCCCTGGTCGGCCGACAAGTAGCCGCCCGGCCGGCCTCGCGCCGGCACTACTCGTAGATCCGCACCACGCTCCACTGCGGCTCCGTCGACGCGACCACGTCGAGCACGAACGCTCCGCCGGTCGCGAGGTCCGTCGCCTGGAAGCGCCAGCCGCCGATGCTCACCGGTGTGCGCCCGAACGTCGGCGGGAACCCCTCGAGGGGCGCCCACCACTCGCTCGTGCAGGTCCACACCGTCGGCCGGTCGGTCACCCGGTAGCTCCCGCCCCGCCACTCGAGCGCGATCGGCACTCCCTCGCCGTCGGTCGAGACCAGCGCCGTCTCGTCGATCACCGCCATCGTCGTGCTCCCGTTCACTCGCCGGACCCGGTTGGCCGTTCGAACATGTGTTCGATAGTCTGCGAGTGTACGCCGCGGCGCTCGTGCTCGCCACGGCCGCGGATCGACCGGTGGGAGGCGCGATGATCGAGTGGAGTCCGCTCCAGATGCTGCGCAGCAGCGGGCAGGACGAGTGGGTGATGGTCGACGCCCTTCGCACCGGCCGGATCGGCCTGGTGCGCCGCATCGAGACCGGCCCGTACCGCGAGACCTGGTTCCGAGCGGTGACCTGGGCGGCGGAGCCGGAGAGGCGGACGCTCGTGGGCTACTCCCGCTCGATGGACACCATCGCGGCCGCCCTGTGGGCCCATCAGCCGCCGACGGCGCAGGAGAAGCCCTTCCCCGGCTACCCGCCCTCGCGGCCGTCGCCGTGACTCCTTCAGCGAGAGGGGGCCCGGCCGTCCCCGCGACGGCGGCCTCTGTGTCCGCCACGGGGGAGAATGGCCCGATGCTCCTCGCACTCGTCGGCGGCCCCACGGGGGCGTGGCGGGCGGTCGACCCCGTCGGCGGCGCCGAGGCCGGGAGCGGCCGGGGTCCGGCCGAGCTGGCGGCGTTCGTCCGGGAGCAGGAGCCGGAGCGCCCGCGCTGGGTCTGGGACGACACCGCGCGCTGGTACCCCGCACTGCTGTCGGCCGGCGTGGTCGTCGCCCGGTGCCACGACCTCCGGCTGGCCCGCGCGATCCTCCGCCGCTCGGTCTCCGCCGCCGCATCGGCTCTCGCGCGCTCGCCCCTCGACCCGTGGGACGCGGGAGCCGCGGCCCCCGCCGCGCAGGACACGCTGATCGGGTTCGAGGAGGCGGCGGGCGGCTCCGACGAGCTCGACCCCGTCCTCGAGCTGGCCCGGCAGGAGGAGGCGCTCTCCGGCGCCGCCGAGGCCGGCCGGCTCCGCCTGCTGCTCGCCGCCGAGTCCGTCGGCGCCCTGATCGCTCGCGAGATCGCCCACGCGGGGCTGCCCTGGCGCGCCGATGTGCACGACCGGGTGCTCACCGGGATGCTCGGCCCCCGCCCGCTCTTCGGCGGCCGCCCGGCCCGGTTGGAGGCGCTGGCCGACCGCCTGCGCGACGAGCTCGGCGCGCCCGAGCTCAACCCCGACTCGCCGGCCGAGCTCCTCAAGGCGCTGCGGCGCGCGGGGCTGCCGGTCGAGTCGACGCGCTCCTGGGAGCTGCAGTCCCTCGAGCACCCCGCGGTGCCGCCCCTCCTGGAGTACAAGAAGCTCTCCCGGCTGCTCACCGCCAACGGCTGGGCCTGGCTCGACGCGTGGGTGCGCGACGGACGGTTCCGGCCGGAGTACGTGGTGGGCGGGGTCGTCACCGGCCGCTGGGCGACCTCGGGCGGAGGGGCGCTGCAGCTGCCGCGGCAGATCCGCGCCGCGGTCACCGCGGATCCGGGCTGGAGCCTCGTGGTCGCGGATGCCGCGCAGCTCGAGCCGCGCATCCTCGCCGCGCTCTCGGGCGACTCGGCCATGGCCGCCGCCGGGCGGGGCCGCGACCTCTACCAGGGCATCGTCGACGCCGGCGTGGTCCCCGACCGGCCGCGGGCGAAGGTCGCGATGCTGGGGGCGATGTACGGGGCGACGAGCGGGGAGGCCGGACGGCTGCTCCCGAGGCTCGCCCGTGCCTACCCGCGCTCGGTCGCGCACGTCGAGGCGGCGGCTCGGGTGGGGGAGCGCGGCGAGAGCGTCTCGACGTGGCTCGGGCGCAGCTCGCCTCCCGGACCCGAGGGGCTCTCGGCGGATGCGGCGCGAGCGCGCGAGTGGGGACGCTTCACCCGCAACTTCGTGGTGCAGGGGACCGCGGCCGAGTGGGCGCTCTGCTGGATGGGCGAGCTGCGGGCGCGACTGCGCGCCGAGGGTGGCGCGGTCGGCCGGGCGCACCTCGTCTACTTCCTGCACGACGAGGTGATCGTGCACGCTCCCGCCGACGTCGGCGAGCGGGTCGCCGCGATCGTCCGCGAGGCGGCGGTGCGCGCCGGACGCTCGCTCTTCGGAGAGGGCGAGGTCGACTTCCCGGTCACCGTCGCCGTCGTCGACTCCTACGACCAGGCGAAGTGAGGCGCGGGATCAGTACCAGTGCGGCGAGCGGTTGTTCCAGCTCGACCACGCGTTGCAGGGCGAGCCGTAGGCGCTCTTGATGTACGAGAGCCCCCAGTCGACCTGCGTCGCCGCGTTCGTCTGGTAGTCGGCTCCCGAGTTGGCCATCTTGCTCGCCGGGAGGGCCTGCGGGATGCCGTAGGCGCCGGAGGAGCGGTTCAGCGCGTTCCAGCGCCACCCCGACTCGCCGTTCCACAGCGGGATGAGGCACCGGTCGACCTGGTCGGCGCCCCAGCCGAAGCGGCCGACAGCGGTGCGGGCGTAGGCCTGGGCCTGCGCGGGGGAGAGGCCGTCCGTGCGTCCGGCGTAGGTGCCGAGGGCGGCGATGGTCTTGGCGGAGCTGTTGCGCGCGCCGGTCGGGTCGTCGTCGCCGAGCTCGACCGGGCCGCCTCCGCCGCCTCCGCTGTTGGAGGGCGCTGCCGGAGCCGCGGCCGCGGCGGGAGCCGACGCCGCGCGCTGGCGGGCAGCCTCGGCCTCGGCGGCGAGACGGGAGAGGCGCTGCTGCTCCTCGAACGCCGACTTCGCGTCCTGGCCGTCGGCGTACTCCCGCTCGATCTCGGCGGTGGTGTTCTTGAGCGAGGCGAGCTGGGTGTAGAGCTCCTGGCTGTACTTCTCCTGGTCGGCGACCTTGGCGTCGGCCTCGGCCTGCGCGGAGCGGGCGGCCGAGAGCGCGTCGGCCGCGGCGGTGGCGAGGGAGACGCGCTCGCCCCGGGCCTGCTCGGCCTGCGCGGCGAGGGAGACGGCCTGGTTCTCGGTCGACTGCGCCGCGGTCTGGAGCCGGCTGGTCTGCTGGGTGAGCTGCGTCATGGTGCCGAGGCGGTAGAGCAGCTCGCTCGACTCGTCGCCGCCGATGAGGAGGTTGAGCGTCGCATCGGTCCCGCCGTTGCGGTAGAGCTGCGCGGCGAGACGGCCGGCCTGCTCCTTCGCGGCGTCGGCGTCCGACCGGGCGGCGGAGGCGCGCTCCTCCAGGGCGCTCACGCGCTGGGTCGCCTCGTCGAGAGCGCTCTGCGCGGCGTCCGCCTCGGCGGCCCGGCTGATGGCGGCGTCGGTGAGGGCGGCGGCCTGGTCGCGGAGGTCGGCGAGGAAGGCGGTGATGCGGTCGACCTCGGCGGCGGTGGCGCTCTCGCTCGACTTCGCGGCCTCCACATCGGACCACGAGGGGTAGTCGGACGGGTCGTAGGCGGCGGACGCGGAGAGCGGAGCGGCGAGGGCGGCGCACAGGACGAGGACCGTGCCCGCTCCGGCGGCGACGAGGCGCCGGCGCGCCCGGGAGGGGACGCGGAGACCGAGGGGGGTACGGGACATGCGAACCACCCTAGGCGACGGCACCCGCGCCTGTCTCGTCCTAGCTCGAGGCTCGACGGCCCCGGCGGGGACGCTCGAGAGCGTATCCGCGGACGCCCCGTCCCGGCCCGTCGCCCGTGAGCTCGTCGCGGGCCGCCTCGAGGAGGCGCCGCAGGGCCTCCTCCCGCACGCGGGCGGCGATCGCGGCGAGGCGGCGCTGCGGGTGCGCGTCCTCCTCTTCCGCATGCTCGTCGGCGGTGGCGGGCAGCGAGCTCTCGTACGCGTCGAGGACGGCGGCGAGGTCGGCGCCGGACAGGCTCGAGGCCAGCAGCACCCGGTCGAGGACGTCGTCCCAATCCTCCTCCGGGGACGCTCCGTCACCCGTCAGCCAGGCGGCCGCCTCCGCGCGGCCCTCGTCGGTGAGCGCGTGCAAGGGGAGGCCGTCGTCGGTGGACCCGGCCGAGACGACGAGGCCCCGCTCGCGCAGGCGCTCGAGCGTCGAGTAGATCTGGCCGACGTTGACCCGGGGCCGGTGCGCGGCACGGTCGAGGAGCTCGGCGTGCAGCTGGAGGCCGTAGGCGGGGCCGAGCGTGAGCAGGGCGAGCAGGCCGTCGCGGACGGACACGGTGCTCCTCCCGGCGGGCGTCTGGCGGTGTGCGGCGTCCGGCGGCGCGGACGACCCGAGTATAGGCAGGAGCCGCCGGCGGCCGGTCGAGCAGGCGCGGCGAGCCGCCTTGACGGAGGTCCGCCGCTCCTGCATGATCGGGCGTGGTGGCACGTCCACCGTCATAATCGAAGAAGGCGCACCGCAGAGTGTTCCGCGGTCCGGGTCGTTGGGGAAGACGCACCGGGACGAACGGAGGACACCATGGTGGCGCAGCAGACTCGGGGTGTGCTCTTCGTGCACTCCGCCCCCCGCGCGCTCTGCCCCCACCTCGAGTGGGGGACAGGTCGCGCCCTTGGTCGTGCCGTGAACTTCGCCTGGATCGAGCAGCCCGTGCTCCGCAGCACGCTGCGCGCCGAGTTCGCCTGGGAGGGCCCGGTCGGAACCGGTGCCGTCATCGCGTCCGCTCTCCGCGGCTGGGCCGACGTCCGCTACGAGGTCACCGAGGAGCCCTCTCCCGGCGTCGACGGCGGCCGCTGGATGCACACGCCCGAGCTCGGCATCTTCTACGCGCAGACCGACAGCGCGGGCAACACCGTCGTGCCCGAGGACCGCATCCGCTCCGCCATGGAGCTCGCCGGCGCCGATCCCATCGAGCTGCACCGCGAGCTGCGCCTCGCCCTCGGCCAGGCCTGGGAGGACGAGCTCGAGCCCTTCCGCTACGGCGGCGACTTCGCCCCCGTCGTCTGGATGCACGGGGTCGGCTGAGCTCATTCGACGCCGCTCCTCGCGCGGCGTCGCGCAGTCGGCTCGGGCGGGTGGTCGGGTTCCGTGGAGCGGCCGGCGGCCGGCGACGCCGATCCGCTGGCACGCGGATCGGCGGATATGCCTCGCGGGGACCGCCCGCCTCGCTGAACCAGGCGGCCAGCGGACCCCCGTTCCGGCAGAGGCCCGCCTCGAAGTCGCGTCGTCACCTCGCGGTTGCCGCTCGCTGGCACGTCGACCAGACGGTCGGCGGAGCACCGCGTTCCGGCGGAGGGCGTCGGAAGACTCGTGGACCCGCCCGCACCTCTGTCGCGCACGACGCCGACGGCTCGAGTATTGGCGAGTCGCACGCTCCCCACGAGCGAAGCCGCCCTGATCCGAGCATCCGACCCGGGTCGCGGCGAAGCCCGCGCTCCCCTCGAGCACAGCTGCTTGAACCGAAGCCTTCTACCCGAGCCGCGGCGAAGCCCGCGCTCCCACCGGACAGCTTCGTTGATCCGAGCGTCCGACCCGAGTCGCGGCGAGGCCCGCGCTCCCACCCGGACAGCTTCGTTGATCCGAGCATCCGACCCGAGCCGCGGCGAAGCCCGCGCTCCCCACCAGCACGGCGTGCTCACCAGCCCGCACCAGACGGCGGCGCAGATCCCTCGCGGCACGAGGCGTATCCGGGGATCCGCGTTCCAGCGGATCACCGTCGCCGCACCGCACCGGCCCTCGGAAACCCCGCCCCCCTCCCCAGCGGACGCGCCTGCGCCGCGCAAGGAGCGGCGCAGCCCGCTTTCCGCACGGTGGAGCGGGGCTACGCCCCGCTACACCGTCCGGAAAGCGGCAACAGCATTGTGCCCCCCGAACCCGAACGAGTTCGAGATGGCGACCAGCGGTCCGTCGCCGAGGGCGCGGGGGCTGGTGACGACGTCGAGGGGGATCTGGGGGTCCTGCTCGAAGAGGTTGATGGTGGGGGGTGCGGTGCGCTCGTGGAGGGCGAGCACGGTGAAGATGGCCTCGAGCGCGCCGGTGCCGCCGAGGAGGTGGCCGGTGGACGCCTTGGTCGCGGAGACGGCGATGTTCGGGAGGTGGTCGCCGAAGACGCGCAGCAGGGCGCGGTACTCGGCGATGTCGCCGACCGGGGTGCTCGTCGCGTGGGCGTTGACGTGGGTGACGTCGGTGAGCGCGGCTCCGGCCTGCTCGAGGGCGCCGATCATGGCGCGGGCGGCTGCGGAGCCCTCGGGGTCCGGCGCCGTGATGTGGTACGAGTCGCTGGTGACGGCGCCGCCGGCGAGTTCCGCGTAGATGCGGGCTCCGCGGGCGAGGGCGTGCTCCTCGGTCTCGAGGATGAGCGTCGCGGCGCCTTCTCCGAGGACGAAGCCGTCGCGGGAGACGTCGTAGGGGCGCGAGGCGGTCGCCGGGTCGTCGTTGCGGCGCGAGAGGGCCTGCATCGACGCGAAGGCGGCGATCGGGAGCGGGTGGACGACCGACTCCGTGCCGCCGGCGACGACCACGTCGGCGAGGCCGAGCTGCATGTGCTCGTAGGCGTTCGCGAGGGCCTCGGTGCTGGAGGCGCAGGCCGACACGTCGGTGCGGGCGTAGGCGCGGGAGGGGATGGCCATGCTGATCGCGGCGGCGGCCGCGTTGGGCATGAGCATCGGGATGGTCATCGGGAGGACCCGGCGGGGACCGCGCTCGCGGAGGGTGTCCCACGCGTCGACGAGGGTCCAGAGGCCGCCGATGCCGGTCGAGTAGTCGACGCCCACGCGGAGCGGGTCGACGTCGGTGATGCCGGAGTCGGCCCAGGCCTCGCGGGCCGAGATGAGCGCGAACTGGCTGGAGGGGTCGAGGCGCTTCGCCTCGGGGCGGGAGAGCACCTCCTCCGGGCGGACCTTGGCCTGGGCGGCGAAGGTGACCGGGATGTCGTACTGAGCGACCCAGTCCTGCTCGAGGGAGCGGACGCCTGATTCGCCGGCGAGGAGTGCGTTCCAGGACTCCCGGGCGGTCCCGCCGAGGGGAGTGCTGGCACCGATTCCGGTGACGACGATCTTCTTGGTCATGACGAGCTTCTCTGTTCCGTGTGGGTGGGTGCCGGGCTCACCCCGGCCGACGATCGCCGGCCGGGGTGTCCGCCACGAGGACGGGGTGCGCGGGCGACGACTACTCGGACGCCTTGACGATGAAGCGGACCGCGTCGCCGACCGTCTTGAGGTTCTTGACCTCGTCGTCGGGGATCTTCACGTCGAACTTCTCCTCGGCGTTGACGACGATGGTCATCATCGAGATGGAGTCGATGTCGAGGTCGTCGGTGAACGACTTGTCCATCTCGACGGAGTCGGTGGCGATGCCCGTCTCGTCGTTGACAAGCTCGGCCAGGCCGGCGAGGACTTCTTCGTTGGACAGTGCCATGGTTCTCTCCTTGGGGGTTCTTCGGGTGTTCGTCAGTGACCGTAGGTCAGTTTAGGGGTGGGGTCGCGCCGGTCACGGGAGCACCACGACCTGCGCGCCGAACACCAGTCCGGCGCCGAAGCCGATCTGCAGCGCGAGTCCGCCGTGCAGCTCCGGGTGCTCCTCGAGCAGGCGGTGGGTGGCGAGCGGGATCGACGCGGCGGAGGTGTTGCCGGTGGTCTCGATGTCGCGGCCGATAGCGACGGTCTCGGGCAGCTTCAGCTGCTTCGCGAGCTCGTCGATGATGCGCATGTTCGCCTGGTGAGGGATGAACGCGGCGAGGTCCTCGGGCTGGACGCCCGCCTCCGCGAGCGCCTGCTTGGCGACCTTGGCCATCTCCCAGACCGCCCAGCGGAAGACCGACGGGCCGTCCTGGCGGAGGGTGGGCCATTCGGCGGTGCCGTCGCGGTAGGCCGCGAGCGGGTTGTCCATGCCGACTGTGTCCCACTTGGAGCCGTCGGATCCCCACACGGTCTTCGAGATGCCGGCGGTGTCGCTGGGGCCGACGACCGCGGCGCCCGCGCCGTCGCCCAGGAGGAAGGAGATGCTGCGGTCGGTCGACTTGACCAGCTCGGACAGCTTCTCGGCTCCGACGACGAGCACGTACTCGGCCAGGCCGGAGCGGATGAAGGAATCGGCCTGAGCGATGCCGTAGGTGTAGCCGGCGCAGGCGGCCGAGATGTCGTACGCCGGGGCGGGGTTCGCGCCGATGCGGTCCGCGAGGAGCGCGGCCAGCGACGGGGTCTGCACGGTGTTGCTGATCGTGGAGACGAGCACGACGCCGATCTGGTCCGGGCGGATGCCCGCCTTCTCGATCGCCTCGAGGGAGGCGGTGGTCGCGAGGTCGACCGCGTGGATGTCGGCGGAGGCGCGGCGGCGCTCGATGATGCCGGTGCGCTGGCGGATCCACTCGTCGGAGGAGTTGATCGGCTCGATCAGGTCGTCGTTCGGGACGACGAGGTCGCCGCGTGCCGCGCCGATGCCGAGGATCCGGGTGTACGCGCTGCCGCTGGACTGGGTGAGGGAAGGGGTCGTCATGGGGTCTCTCCTGCTAGGCGGCGTGCTCGTCGAGGAAGGCGCGGGCGGCGTCCACGTCGTCGGGGGTCGTGATGGCGATGCTCGGCACGCCCTTGAGGCCGCGCTTGGCGAGGCCGACCAGCGCGCCGGCGGGTGCCAGCTCGATGATCCCGGTGACGCCCGCGTCGGCGAAGGCCGCCATGCAGAGGTCCCAGCGGACGGGGGAGGCGACCTGGCCGACGAGCAGCTCGAGGAACGCGGCACCGGAGTCTACGACCGACCCGTCGCGGTTCGTCCAGAGCCGGAGCGTCGGGTCGGAGGGGGTCAGCCCGGCGGCGACGCCGGCGAGGGAGTCGCGGGCGGGCGCCATGTAGCGGGTGTGGAAGGCGCCGGCCACCTGCAGGGGGATCACGCGGGTCCCGCGGAGCGGCTCCGCCTTGAGCGCCTCGAGCGCGTCGACCGCGCCGGCGACGACGATCTGCCCGCCGCCGTTGTAGTTGGCCGGCTCGAGGCCGAGCTCGTCGAGACGGGCGATCAGGGCCTGCTCGTCGCCGCCGAGGACCGCGCTCATCGCGGTCGGCTCGGCGGCGGCCGCAGCGGCCATGGCACGGGCGCGCTCGCGGACGAACACCAGCGCGTCGGCCTCGGTGAGGACCCCGGCTCCGGCGGCCGCGGTGATCTCGCCGACGGAGTGGCCGGCGATGCCCGCGATGCGCTCGCGCCGTCCGCCCTCGAGGAGGGCGGCGAGGCTCACGAGTCCCGCGGAGACGATCAGGGGCTGGGCGACCGCGGTGTCGCGGATGGTGTCCGCGTCCGAGACGGTGCCGTGCGCGGCGAGGTCGATGCCGACCGCCTCCGAGTGCGCGGCGACCTGCTCGGCCACGGAGGGGATCTCGAGCCAGGGGGCGAGGAATCCGGGGGTCTGGGAGCCCTGACCCGGGGCGACGACGACGATCACGGTATCCAGTCTTCCGATCTGCGCTCGCACGTGCGGCGCGTGGAGCCACTGACAAAGCACAAAGAGCTTGTCGCGGGTCTACAAGTGTTCAGGGGCGGGAGGGGTTCGGCGAGCAGACGGCCTCAGCGGCGGGACGGCTTCCGGCGGACGGCGCCGTCCGGGTCGCTCATGGAGCCGAGGATGAGGGCGGACTGGAGGATGAGCGCCTCGCGGGCGCCCGTCGCGTCCCAGCCGATCACCTCGGCGACCCGCTTGAGGCGGTAGCGCACCGTGTTCGGGTGCACGAACAGCTCGCGGGCGGTCGCCTCAAGGGAGCGGCCGTTGTCGAGGTAGGCCCACAGCGTGGTCAGAAGCTCGGTCGAGTGCTTCTGCAGGGGCCGGTAGATCTGCGTGATGAGGCTCTGCCGGGCGAGCGGGTCGCCCGCGAGGGCGCGCTCGGGAAGGAGGTCGTCGGCGTTGACCGGTCGCGGCGCGTTCCGCCAGGAGCGGGCGACCGCGAAGCCGGCGAGGGCCGCGCGGGCGCTGCGGGACGCCTCGACCAGGGTCGGCACCTCGTGGCCGAGGACGAGGTGGCCCGTCCCGAAGCCGGGCTCGAGCGCCTCCGCGATCTCGAGGAACGCGACCGGCGGGCCGGTCTCCTCCGTGGCGTTCTCGCTCGGCTCGGCGCGGCCGATGACCAGGACGAGCCGGCTGCCCTGCACGCCGATCAGCACGTCGGCGTCCATGTGCCGCGCCGTGCGGCGCAGCTGGTCGACGTCGAGCATCTTGGGGGCGGTGCCCACCAGGACGGCGACCTCGCCGTGGCCGTGCCAGCCGAGGGCGGCGATCCGGCTGGGCAGCTCGTCGTCGGCCTCGCCCGTGAGGATCGAGTCGACGACCAGCGCCTCCAGGCGCGCGTCCCAGAGGCCTCGGGCCTCGGCGGCGCGCGCGTAGACGTCGGCCGCGGCGAAGGCGATCTCGCGCGAGTAGAGGAGGATCGCCTCGCGGAGGTCCTCCCCGCCGTTCTTGATCCGGTCCTCGACGACCTCGACCGTCACCTTGATCAGCTGCAGCGTCTGCGTCAGCGAGACGGAGCGCAGCAGCTCGCGGGGAGCGGCTCCGAACACGTCCGCCGCGATCCACGGCGTGGCCGACGGGTCGTCGAACCACGAGATGAACGAGGTGATGCCGGCCTGGGCGACGAGGCCGACCGCCGAGCGCCGACCGGGGGGCATGCTGCCGTACCAGGGCAGCGTGTCCGCGAGGCGCTTGATCGTCTGCGTCGAGAGCTCACCGGCGAGGGTGCGCAGCCAGGCGAGGGTCTGCTCCTTCGTGCGGGGAGCGCCCGGCCGGGTGGCCGGACGCTCCGCCGCAGGAGCAGGACCCCGCGCACTCGACGGTGCGGGTTCCTGCGAGAGCACGGACTCGTCCGTCAGCTCTCGCCGCCCGCGTTGCCGGTGGTGCCGGCGTTGACGTCGAGGAGGCGGTACTTCTCGATCGCCTGGACCGCGAGCGAGGGGTCGACCTCGCCGCGCTTGGCGAGCAGCTGCAGCGTCCGCACGACGACCGAGGGGCCGTCGATCTGGAAGTAGCGCCGCGCCGCCGCACGGGTGTCCGAGAAGCCGAAGTCGTCCGCGCCGAGCGTCGCGAAGTCGCCCGGGATGAACTGGCGGAGCTGGTCGGGGACCTGGTGCGAGAAGTCCGAGACGGCGACGAAGGGACCCTTCGCGTCGGCCAGCTTCTGCGTCACGTACGGCACCTGCTCGGCGTCCTCGGGGTGGAGGAAGTTGTGCTGCTCGGCCTTGATGCCGTCGCGGCGCAGCTCGTTCCACGAGGTGACCGACCAGACGTCCGCCGAGACGCCCCAGTCCTCGGCGAGGAGCTTCTGCGCCTCGATCGCCCACGGCACGGCGACGCCCGAGGCGAGGAGCTGGGCCTTCGGCCCGTCCCACTGACCCCAGGAGATGCGGTGGATGCCGCGGACGATGCCCTCGACGTCGACGTCCTCCGGCTCCTTCGGCTGCACGATCGGCTCGTTGTAGACCGTGATGTAGTACATGACGTTCGGGTCGGTGTGCTTCCCGCCGTACATGCGCTCGAGTCCGGACTGCACGATGTGCGCGATCTCGTACCCGTAGGCCGGGTCGTAGCTCACGACGGCGGGGTTGGTCGCCGCGAGGATCGGGGAGTGCCCGTCCGCGTGCTGGAGGCCCTCGCCGGTCAGCGTGGTGCGTCCCGCGGTGGCGCCGATCATGAAGCCGCGCGACATCATGTCGCCGGCCGCCCAGATCGCGTCGCCCGTGCGCTGGAACCCGAACATCGAGTAGAAGACGTAGACCGGGATGAGCGGCTCGCCCTGCGTCGAGTACGAGGTGCCGATCGCGGTGAACGCCGCGAGGGCGCCCGCCTCGTTGATGCCGACGTGGAGGATCTGGCCCTGCGGGCTCTCCTTGTAGGCCAGGAGGAGCTCGCGGTCGACCGACGTGTAGTGCTGGCCGCGCGGGTTGTAGATCTTCGCGTTCGGGAAGAACGCGTCCATGCCGAAGGTGCGCGCCTCGTCCGGGATGATCGGGACGACGCGGTTGCCGAAGTCCTTCGAGCGGAGGATGTCCTTCAGGATGCGGACGAACGCCATGGTGGTGGCGATCTCCTGCGTCCCGGAGCCCTTCTTGCCGACCGCGTACGCCGAGTCCTCGGGAAGGTTCAGCTGCGTGTACTTCGAGCGGCGCTCGGGGAGGTAGCCGCCGAGCGCGCGGCGGCGCTCCTGCAGGTACTCGATCGCCTCGTCGTTCTGACCGGGGTGGTAGTACGGCGGGAGGTAGGGGTTCTCCTCGAGCTGCGCGTCCGTGATCGGGATGCGCATGGTGTCGCGGAACGACTTGAGGTTGTCCAGCGTCATCTTCTTCATCTGGTGGGTCGCGTTGCGGCCCTCGAAGCTGCGGCCGAGACCGTAGCCCTTGATGGTGTGGGCGAGGATGACGGTGGGCTGGCCCTTGTGCTCCGTCGCGGCCTTCATGGCCGCGTAGATCTTGCGGTAGTCGTGGCCGCCGCGGCGCAGGCCCCAGATCTGCTCGTCGGAGTAGCCCTCGACGAGCTTCTTGGCGCGCGGGTCGCGGCCGAAGAAGTTCTCGCGGACGTAGGCGCCGTCCTCCGTCTTGTAGGTCTGGAAGTCGCCGTCGGGCGTCTTGTTCATCAGGTCGAGCAGCGCGCCCTCGGTGTCGCGGGCGAGCAGGTCGTCCCACTCGCGGCCCCAGATGAGCTTGATGACGTTCCAGCCCGCGCCGCGGAAGTACGACTCGAGCTCCTGCACGATCTTGCCGTTGCCGCGGACGGGTCCGTCGAGGCGCTGGAGGTTGCAGTTGACGATGAAGTTCAGGTTGTCGAGGCCGTCGTTCGCGGCGACCTGGAGCTGACCGCGCGACTCGACCTCGTCCATCTCGCCGTCGCCGAGGAACGCCCAGACCTGCTGGTCGGAGGCGTCCTTGATGCCGCGGTTGGTGAGGTACTTGTTCGCCTGCGCCTGGTAGATCGCGTTGATCGGGCCGAGGCCCATCGACACGGTCGGGAACTGCCAGAACTCCGGCATGAGCCGCGGGTGCGGGTAGCTGGAGAGCCCGCCGCCCCGGTGCGACTTCTCCTGGCGGAAGCCGTCGAGCTGGTGCTCGCTCAGGCGTCCCTCGAGGAAGGCACGCGCGTACGGGCCGGGGGAGGCGTGGCCCTGGATGAAGACCTGGTCGCCGCCGCCCGGGTGGTCCTGGCCGCGGAAGAAGTGGTTGAAGCCGACCTCGTACAGCGAGGCGCTCGACGCGTACGTCGAGATGTGGCCGCCGACCCCGATGCCGGGACGCTGCGCGCGGTGCACGAGGATGGCCGCGTTCCAGCGGATCCACGCGCGGTAGCGGCGCTCGACGTCCTCGTCGCCCGGGAAGTCGGGCTCGTTCTCGGGCGCGATGGTGTTGATGTAGTCCGTGGTGGGCACCATCGGCACGCCGAGGTGGAGCTCCTTGGAGCGCTTGAGGAGGCTGAGCATGACGTCGCGCCCGCGACCCCGGCCCCGCTCCTCGACGAGCGCATCGAGCGACTCGTTCCACTCCGACGTTTCCTCGGGGTCCGAGTCCACGTGACCGACGGAATACGGGTCCTGATCGTTAACAGTCACCCTCGACCTCTCTCTGGGGGCAGATCGTGCCCGAGACATCACTCTCATGAAGCGGTGCGGATCCGCGGATCCGGGGCTCGGATGACGAGCCGCGCGCGGGCACCTCCGTCAGCCTAGCGATTCCCGTGCCCCGAACCTGGAATCGCACTGTGGTGATCCACGAGGGATGTGCGCCGACGACTGTAGGAGAGCGCCAGACGGGACGCGTCGACCGGCCCGTGATCGGGGGAGACGGGCCGTTCCTTGGAGTCTGCGCGGAGCGGGTCTAGCATTGCCCCTCGTGCTCGCGCGACTCTCGTGCGCACGGAAGGACATCGGACCGATGGCTCTCGAGAAGCTGACCCTGGCTCCCGACTTCGAACTCGCGAACCAGTACGGCGAGCGCATCCAGCTGGGCGACTTCCACGGGCGGCGCAATGTCGCCCTGGTGTTCTTCCCCCTCGCCTTCTCCGGCACCTGCACGGGCGAGTTCTGCGCGCTGCGCGAGAACCTCTCCCTCTTCGAGCACGCCGACGTGGAGCTGATCGGCATCTCGGTCGACTCCAAGCACACGCTGCGCGCCTGGGGCGAGAAGCAGGGCTACGACTTCACGCTCCTCTCCGACTTCTGGCCGCACGGCGACGTCGCCAAGCAGTACGGCGTGTTCACCGAGGCGAAGGGCTACGCGACCCGCGCGACCTTCCTCATCGACAAGGCCGGCGTCATCCGGGACACGTTCATGACCGCCCCGGGCGAGCCGCGCTCGATCGACGCCTACCGCGCCGCGATCGACGCGCTCGCCCCCGCGCACGTGTGACCCTCCGGAGGCGGACCGCCCCGGTCGTCAGCTGAGGATGTTGACGGCCCGCGAGATCACGAGAGCCAGCAGGACGAATCCGGTGAACGCCTCGGCGATCATCAGGAGCTTCATCCGGCTCGACAGCGGCATCGTGTCGGTCGGGCTGAACGCCATGGTGTTCGTCGTCGAGACCGAGAGGTAGTCGACGAAGCCGGGCCGCCAGTCGGCGCGCTCGGAGGAGGTCGCGGCGACCTCGGGCGCGGTGTCGCGGTAGGTGTCCTGCGGGAAGGCGAAGTCGGCCGCCGGCAGCTCGGTGCGGGGAAGCGTTCCGCGGGCGACCGGACCGCCGCGGTCGAGCTCCCAGAACAGCAGCGCGTACGCGACGACGTTGGTGACCCAGACCTGGAGTGCGGTGAGCAGCAGCGGCGGGCCGTCGGCCGTCCCGTCGACGAGGTCGATCACCACGGCGACCACGTTCACCTGGTTCGCCACGGCGAGCACGACCGCCAGGGCGATGGAGACCCCGCGCGACCAGCGCGTCTCGCTGTCGAGCCGGTGCGGGTTGACGACGAACAGCGGCACGAGCAGTGCGAGCGTGATGCCGGCGGCGACGAGGCGGACCACCGAGGTGTCGGCGCTGTGGCCGGCCACGTTCAGGGCGACGGCCACCAGGATCGCGGCGGAGGCGGGCCAGCGGCTCTCGGCGCGCCGCCTCGCCCGGGAGTCGCTGTCGGCGGTCATGTGCCGAGGCTAGTGCCCGCAGGGGGCCGCTCCGCCTGCCGTAGGATCGAGTCGATCGTCCGCGGGTGCTCCCGCGACGGGGGCCTTTAGCTCAGTTGGTAGAGCGCCACGTTTACACCGTGGATGTCATCGGTTCGAGCCCGGTAGGGCCCACCACCTCCGACGATCGGACACTGCGCGTCAGCGGGACTGGCGGCGCTTGTAGGGCTTCGGCTGGCCCTTGACGATCGGGGCGCGCCCGGTCCCCTTGGAGGCCTTGGCCTTGCCTCCCGACTTCGGGGCCGCCTCCGGCTCGTCGCCGAGCGCGGCGAGCTCCTCGCGGGCCGAGGCGAGGTGCTGCCGCCCGGCCGCGGTGAGGGTCGTGGCGGCGGCACCGGGCTCGAAGAGCGGCTTGCCGAGGTCGAGCTCGACGGCGGCGACGGAGGAGTCGAGCTTCTGCCGCGAGATGCCGAGGCGCTCGGCGGCGCGCACGAAGTGCAGCTCCTCGGCGACCGCCACGAAGTGGCGCAGCTGGCTGATCTTCATCCCGAACCCTTCACGGCCGCTCCCTGCGGCACGACCACGGTACGCGGTCCGGAAGGGGGCGCCGACCGCCGGGAGCGCCGGCGGGAGCGGCATCGACCCGTCGATCCGCGCCAGAGGACCCGGCGGACATTGCCGGACGGAGGCGGGAGGCCTACGGTCGCGCCCGTGGGCGGTCCCGAAGCCGGCCACGGAGAGAGGCCGACGTGGGCGCGCTCATCTACAGCTCGATCGCGTCGCTCGACGGCTACGTGAACGACGCGGACGGCGGATTCGCCTGGGCGGAGCCGCGACCCGCCGTGCACCGCTTCATCACGGAGCGGGAGGGGCGAGTGCGCACGTACCTGTACGGGCGGCGCATGTACGAGGTCATGCGCGCGTGGGAGCAGACCTGGGCCCTCGCGGAGGAGTTCGCGTTCATCCGCGACTTCCAGGAGATGTGGCGAGCGGCCGACAAGGTCGTGTACTCGACGACGCTGGAGTCGGCCGAGACCCGCCGCACCCGCGTCGAGGGCGGGTTCGACCCGGTCGTCGTCGCCGCGCAGGTCAGCGCCGCCGACCACGACGTCTCGATCGGCGGGCCGACCCTCGCCCGGCACGCGCTGCTCGCCGGGATCGTCGACGAGGTGCAGGTCTACACGGTGCCGGTGGCGGTGGGCGGCGGGACCCACTTCCTCCCGTGCGGGTTCCACGCGCGCCTCGACTTGCGCGAGGAGCACCGCTTCGCCGACGGCACGGTCTTCACGCGCTACAGCGTGCGGCGCTGAGACCGGCTACTCGGCGCCGACCAGCGCGGCGATCCGCGAGGCGAGCCGGGCGCCCTGAGCACGTCCGGCGCGGGCGGAGGCGGCGCGGACGGCCGGGTCGAGCGAGTTCGGGCCGAAGGCGCGCACCGACTCCTCGTCGGCGTAGAGCACCTCGACCCGCGAGTCCGCGAGGGCGTCGAGCTCGCCGGTCGGGATCAGGCCCGCGCCGGGCGTGCCGACTCCCGGCAGCGGAGTGACGATCAGGACCCAGTCGGCTCCCGCGGCGAGGTCGGCGTTGCTGCCGGAGCGCACGCCGCCGTCCATGTAGCGGACGCCGTCGATACTGACGGGAGGCCAGACCCCGGGGACGGCGCAGCTGGCGGAGATCGCGTCGACGAGGCCGACACCGCTCTCGCGGTCGAACACGCGCAGCTCACCGGTGGCCGTGTCGACCGCGGTGATGAGCAGACGCTGCTCGGGCCAGTCGGCGTCGCCCACGCGGGCCGAGATGACGGCCCGGCGCGTGTCCTCGGGGAGCGTCTCGGCCTCGAGCGCGAGGGTGCCGATGCGGCGCCGCGCGTCCTGGGGCGAGGTCGCGCCCTCGACGGCCGCGGCGAAGAGGGCCTGGAGGCGCTCACCGTCGACGTCCGCTCCGATCTCGGCGGACTCCTCCTGGAGCTGGGCCTCGTACGACTCGTCGAGGCTGGTGCCGGTGCTCAGCTGCGCGGCGACCGCGGAGCCCGCGGAGGTGCCGATGAAGGTCGTCGACGGATCGAGCAGGAGGCGGGCCGCCTCGGGGGAGGCGTCGGCGAGGCCGCGGAGGACGCCGAGCTCCCAGGCGATTCCGGCTAGGCCGCCGCCGGCGAGGACGAGTGCACCAGGCATGGGGGAGGTCCTTTCGATCAGGATCAGGAGGGGGCGGGCGCTGCGGAGCGCCGCAGCACCAACGCTGTCACATCGTCGTGAGCGTCGTCTGCGAGAGCATGCAGACGCTCGAAGAGAGCGGGGTCGTCGTTGCTCCGCACCAGCTCGGCGAGACGGTCGAGCGCGTCGAGGCGCCCGCCGAAGACGTCGAGCAGGCCGTCGCTGCAGGAGAAGAGCGCATCGCCGGGGGCGAGCACGCGCTGCTCCTCCTCCCAGGAGACGTCGGCGGCGATGCCGAGCGGGACGCCCGTGGAGGCGAGCCTCTCCGTGGTGCCGTCGGCGCGCAGCAGGAGGGTGAGGCCGTGGCCGCTGTCCACGAACGAGACGGCGCCGCTCGCGAGGTCGACCCGGGCGATCAGCGCGGTCGCGAACATGCCGGTCGCGGTCAGGTCGGGCAGGAGCTGGCGGTTGACGGCCTCGACGGCTGCCGCGGGAGGGAGCTCCGGCCGCGCCTGGAACGCGGAGCGGATCGCGGAGGCGACGATCGCCGCCGACACGCCCTTGCCCATCACGTCGACCAGCTCGAGGGAGAGGTCGTCCCCGCTGCGGCGCCACGCCGTGTAGTCGCCGGCGACGTCGTGCAGCGGCGTGGTCAGCGAGTCGAGGCTCCACTCGCCGAGGTCGAGGCGCTGGGGCCGGAGCCGCTCCTGCGTCTCGCTCGCGCGTCCGGAGAAGGCGATCTCGCGCAGCTCCCGCTCGGCCCACCGGCCGAGGTCCTCGAGGATCTCGCGCTCCTCCTCCGAGAAGCCGCGCACCTCGCTGTCGATGATGCAGATCGTGCCGACGCGGAGGCCGTCCCCGACGACGAGCGGACGGCCCGCGTAGAAGCGCACGTGAGGGGATCCGGTGACGACTCCGCGGTCGGCGAACCGCGGATCGGCGGTGGCGTCCTCGACGACGAGGATGTCGCCCTGCTGGACCGTGACGTCGCACATCGAGTCGGCGCGCAGCATCCTGCTCGCCCGCGCCGAGCGCTGGGGCGACTTCGTGAACTGCGTCGACTCCTCGAGGATGTTGATCTCGGCGAGGGGGACGCGCAGGAGTCGGCGGGCGACGCGGGTGATCCTGTCGAAGCGCTCCTGGGGGGTGCTCAGGCCGATCCCGAGCTCGGCGATCGCGGCGAGGCGGGCGCGCTCGGTCGGCTCGCTCACGTGCGGGTCCGGGCGAGTGCCCAGAGGTTCTGCCCGTCGACACGGCGGTAGGAGAACTCGGTGACGAGGGCGTGGATGAACGGGATCCCGCGGCCTGCCTCGTCCCACTCGTCCGGCATGTCGCGGGGGTCGGCGACCTCGGCGGGCGCCTCCTCGGCGGAGTCGTTGAGCGAGGCGCGCAGCTCGGTCGCGTCGACGCGGATCTCGACCAGGCAGATGATGTGCCGGTACGACCGGGCGTGCTGGACGATGTTCGAGGTCAGCTCGACCAGCGCGGTCTCGAACGACATCCGGTCGACCGGCGCGACGCCCGGCTCCTCGAGCCACAGCTCCTCGAGCGCCTCGTGGACGGCGGTGACGCCGTCCTCGGGCGGCGTGCGCACGACGAAGGAGCGCTCAGGCACGGTAGGCCTCCTCGACGGTCTCGGCGCTCCCGAGCAGGCGGTCGAGGTTGGACAGGCCGAGCACCATGGCGGGCTGCTCGCCGGCGGCGGCCACGCGCAGCTCGCCGCCCGCCTTCCGCGCCTCCTTGAGTCCGGCGACGAGGACGCCGAGCCCGGACGAGTCGAGGAACTCGACGGCCGCCAGGTCGACGACCACGCGGACCTCTCCCGCCTCGAGCGCGCGCTGGAGGACCGCTTCGAGCTCCCACGCCGTGGACAGGTCGAGCCTGCCGACGGGGCGGATCACCACGATGTCGGGCTCGATCCGCTCGGTGCTGATCCTCGAGGTGGGCTCCATGGTGTCCTCCTGACGGGACGGCACGCGGTTCCGCAGGGCTCGGAGACGTGGTGAGGACGCGGTCGGGCGCGCGACCGAGGGGCTCCGGATCCGATGCGGGGGTGAATCGGGGAGTTCGTCCGCCTCCGACCGTACAAGGGAACGGGGCGCCCCGTGGGAGGCGTGACCGCATCCGCGCTGCGACAGGCGGTGGGCGGCCCCGGGGAGGAGGCCCCGCTCAGCCCCTCGCGGCGGCGAGAGCGTCGGCGGCGAGCCGCACGGAGGCGTCCCGGCCGGTCAGCCAGAGCGGCACGGAGCGGGCGCGGAGGCCCGCCGACTCGAGCGCCGGGACCGCGTCCGCGTCCTCCTCGCCGACGAGCCAGGCGTCGAGGAGGCCGCCCCCGCTCCGGGCTCCGTAGTGCCGGCCGACGGCCTCGGCGGAGGTCTCGACGCCGATCGCGGCGAGGCAGGCGTCGGCCATGCCGCGCACCACCGCGCCTCCGATGACGGGGGAGACGCCCACGACGGGTGCGGAGGTCCGGCGGAGGGCGTCCGCGATCCCGGGCACTCCGAGGATCGTGCCGATCGAGACGACGGGATTGGAGGGGGCGACGAGTACCGCGTCGGTGTCGGCGATCGCCTCCAGCACGCCCGGGGCGGGGCGGGCGCTCTCCACCCCCTGCTGGACGAAGCGGCGCGCGGGCGCGGACGCCCGAAGCCGCACCCACCACTCCTCGAAGTGGAGGAGCCGCACGCCCTCGCCGGGAAGGTCGACCTCGACGTGGGTCTCGACGTCCTGGTCCGACATCGGCAGCAGGCGGACCCCCAGCGGCCAGCGGGCGGTGATCCGCGCGGTCGCCTCCGAGAGGGTGAGGCCGTCGCGCAGCATCGAGCTGCGGGCGATGTGGGTGCCGAGGTCGAGGTCGCCCAGGGTGAACCACGGCCAGCCGACGCCGAAGGCGGTGAGCTCGGCCGAGACCCGCTCGCTCTCGCCGGCCCGCCCCCAGCCGCGCTCCGTGTCGTTCACTCCGCCGAGCGCGTAGGTGATCGAGTCGAGGTCGGGGCAGACCTTGAGGCCGGTGAGCCACATGTCGTCGCCGGTGTTGACGACGACGGTGATCTCGCTCGCCTCGCCGCCGGCGGCCTCGAGATCGCTGAGGTGCTCGCGGACCGCCGAGGTGAAGCGGGCGCCGCCGACGCCTCCGGCCAGGATCGTGATGCGCATCCGCCCACGCTAGCGGCACCGACGGATTCCTCCCCCGGCGAGCCTTAATGCTGCGGATCCGCGCCGGAAACACCGGGGAAACGTCGAACCCCGACGATGAAGCCCTGTCCCCGGAGCCGGACGGTCCGTCATTGCCTTCGGGCCCGGCGGGGACCACAGTGGGTCCACGTCCCCGGCTCCGCACCGCCCGGCGGAGCACACCGGAGCCGGACAGGGACGCCCGAGCATGGAGGTACCGATGACCATCGTCCGCGCAGCGATCACCCAGACGACCTGGACCGGCGACAAGGAGTCGATGCTCGACAAGCACGAGCAGATGGCCCGGGACGCCGCAGCCGACGGCGCGCAGATCGTCTGCTTCCAGGAGCTGTTCTACGGCCCGTACTTCGGCATCACCCAGGACAAGAAGTACTACCGCTACGCCGAGCCCGCCGACGGGCCGATCGTGCAGCGCTTCGCGGCCCTCGCGAAGGAGCTGGGCGTGGTGATGATCCTCCCGATCTACGAGGAGGAGCAGACCGGCGTCTACTACAACACCGCGGTCGTGGTCGACGCCGACGGGACGATCCTCGGCAAGTACCGCAAGCACCACATCCCGCACCTGGACCGCTTCTGGGAGAAGTTCTACTTCCGGCCCGGGAACCTCGGCTACCCGGTCTTCGACACCGCCGTCGGCAAGATCGGCGTCCACATCTGCTACGACCGCCACTTCCCGGAGGGCTGGCGGGAGCTGGGCCTGAACGGCGCCCACCTCGTCTTCAACCCCAACGCCACCAAGCCCGGCCTGTCGAACCGCCTCTGGGAGGTCGAGGGCCCGGCGGCCGCGGTGGCGAACGGCTACTTCGTGCTGCAGCCCAACCGCGTCGGCCGGGAGGACAACGAGTACGGCGACCTCGCGGTCGACTTCTACGGCACCAGCCAGATCATCGATCCGCGGGGGGAGTTCGTCGGCGAGCGGGGCTCGGGCGAGGCCGAGGAGATCCTGATCCGCGACCTCGAGATGGACATGGTGCAGGAGATGCGCGACGACTGGCAGTTCTACCGGGACCGCCGGCCGGAGTCGTACACCAGCATCCCGAAGCCGTGACCGCAGACCGAGACGGGGAAGACCGATGAAGACCCTCATCACAGGCGGGACGGTCGTCAACGCGACCGGCACCGGAGCAGCAGACGTCCTGATCGACGGCGAGACCATCGCCGCCGTCCTCGCCCCCGGCTCCACGCTGCTGGGCTTCGACCTGGCGGCCCGCGTCGACCGGGTGATCGACGCGAGCGGCAAGTACGTCATCCCGGGCGGGATCGACGCGCACACGCACATGGAGATGCCGTTCGGCGGCACCTCCGCCTCGGACACCTTCGAGACCGGCACGCGCGCAGCGGCCTGGGGCGGCACGACGTCGATCGTCGACTTCGTGGTGCAGTACCCGGGCGAGAGCGTCGTCGACCGGTTCCAGGCGTGGCAGGAGAAGGCGGCCGGCAACTGCGCGATCGACTACGGCTTCCACCAGATCCTCTCGGACGTGCAGGACTCCTCGCTCGTCGCGATGGACGAGCTGATGCGCGAGGGGGTGACCAGCTTCAAGCTGTTCATGGCCTACAAGGGCGTGTTCCTCTCGGACGACGGGCAGATCCTCCGGGCGTTCCAGAAGGGCGCGGAGAACGGCGCGATGATGATGATGCACGCCGAGAACGGCGCCCTCATCGACGAACTGGTGAAGCAGACCCTCGCCGCCGGGAACACCGCGCCGTACTTCCACGGCACCTCGCGGCCGTGGCAGGCGGAGGAGGAGGCGACGCACCGGGCGATCATGATCGCGGACCTCACCGGCGCGCCGCTCTACGTGGTGCACGTGTCGGCGAAGCAGGCGGTGGAGCAGATCGCGCAGGCCCGCGACCGCGGGATGAACGTGTTCGGCGAGACCTGCCCGCAGTACCTGTACCTCTCGCTGGAGGACCAGCTCGGCGCGTCCAGTGAGCAGTGGGGCGGCTTCGAGGGCGCGAAATGGGTGTGCTCGACGCCGCTGCGCTCGAAGGCGGAGGGGCATCAGCACCACATGTGGCAGTCGCTGCGCACCAACGACATCCAGATGGTCTCGACCGACCACTGCCCCTTCTGCATGAAGGGCCAGAAGGACATGGGGATCGGCGACTTCTCGAAGATCCCCAACGGCATCGGCTCGGTGGAGCACCGGATGGACCTGATGTACCAGGGCGTGGTGTCGGGGCAGATCTCCCTGCCGCGCTGGGTCGAGCTCACCTCGACCACCCCGGCGCGGATGTTCGGGATGTACGGGAGGAAGGGCGTCATCCAGCCCGGCGCCGACGGCGACGTCGTCGTGTACGACCCGAGCGGGCACACCTCGATCGGGATCGGCGAGGGCCGCAGCCACCACATGAACATGGACTACTCGGCCTGGGAGGGCTTCGAGATCGACGGCCACGTCGACACGGTGATCTCCCGCGGCAGGGTCGTCGTCGACGACGGCTCCTACGTCGGCACGAAGGGCGACGGTGCGTACATCCCGCGCGGTCTGAGCCAGTACCTGATCTGAGCCGGCACCCGATCCGAGCCAGCACCTGATCGAGCAGAAGGAACCCCATGGACTTCGGAGTCGTCCTCCAGACCAACCCGCCCGCCTCGCGCACCGTCGCGCTCGCCGTCCTCGCGGAGACGCACGGCTTCGACTACGCGTGGACCTTCGACTCGCACCTGCTCTGGCAGGAGCCCTACGTGATCTACTCGCAGATCCTCGAGAGGACGCACCGGATCACGGTCGGCCCGATGGTCACCAACCCCGCCACGCGCGACTGGACGGTCATCGCCTCGCTGCACGCGACGCTCAACGAGATGTACGGGAACCGCACGGTGTGCGGCATCGGCCGCGGCGACTCCGCGGTGAGGGTGACCGGAGGAGCTCCGACGACGCTCAAGACGCTGCGGGAGTCGATCCACGTCATCCGCGAGCTCGCCAACAGCCGTCCGGTCGAGTACAACGGCCAGACGCTGCAGTTCCCGTGGAGCCGGGGCTCGTCCCTGGAGATGTGGGTGGCCGCCTACGGCCCGCTCGCCCTGAAGCTCGCGGGCGAGGTCGGCGACGGCTTCATCCTGCAGCTGGCCGACGTGGACATCGCGCGCTGGATGATCGGCGCCGTCAAGGAGGCGGCGGCGAACGCCGGCCGGGATCCCGAGTCGCTGCAGTTCTGCGTCGCGGCGCCGATGTACATCGGCACCGACCGGGAGCACATGCGCGACCAGTGCCGCTGGTTCGGTGGGATGGTCGGCAACCACGTGGCCGACATCGTGGGCCGCTACGGTGCCTCCGGAGCGGTGCCGCAGGCGCTGACGGACTACATCGCCGGGCGCGAGGGCTACGACTACAACGAGCACGGCCGCGCGGGCAACAGCCACACCGCCTTCGTGCCGGACGAGATCGTGGAGCGCTTCTGCGTGCTGGGCACGGCGGACGAGCACATCGAGAAGCTCCGGGCGCTCGCCGACATCGGCGTGACGCAGTTCGCGGGATACCTCCAGCACGACAACAAGGAGGAGACGCTGCGCGTGTACGGCGAGCGGGTCATCCCGGAGCTGCGCGAGCACATCGTGGCCCGCGCATGAGACCGGCCCTCGCGCGCGGGCTCGTGCTCGGCGCCGGCGGGCTCCTCCTGCTCGCGCTCGTGTGGGAGGGCTGGAAGGCGCTCGGGCCCGAGGCCGGGGTGGTCGTCGGAGGAGTCACGGTGCTCCCGCGCACGAGCGCCATCGCGATGCCCCACCTCTGGGAGATCGCGGCCCGGCTCGGCGAGCCGGTCACCGGAGCGCGGAACGCCCCGGCGCTCTGGTCGGCCGTCCTGGGGGCGAGTGCCTTCTCGCTCGGGATCGCCGCGGTCGGCTGGGTCGTCGGCACCGTCGTCGGACTGCTCCTGGCTCTCCTGATGCAGCGGTTCCGCACGGCGGAGTCGGCGGTGCTGCCCTGGATCGTGCTGAGCCAGACGGTGCCCCTGATCGCGATCGCCCCACTGGTGCGGCGCTGGGGGTCGCAGCTCGAGCTCGGACCGGTGACCTGGGAGAACTGGATGTCGGTGGCCCTGATCGCCTCCTACCTCGCGTTCTTCCCCGTCTCGATCGGGGCGCTCCGCGGGCTCGGCTCGCCGACGGCCCACCAGGTCGAGCTGATGCACGTCTACGGCGTCGGCTGGTGGAAGACGCTGGTGCGCCTGAGGCTCCCGGCGAGCGTGCCCTACCTGCTGCCGGCCCTCCGGCTCGGAGCGGTCAGCGCCGTCGTCGGCACGATCGTCGCCGAGGTCTCGATCGGCCTGCGCGGCGGGATCGGCCGCATGATCATCGAGTTCGCCTCCGCTGCCGGAGGCGACCCCGCCAAGCCCTGGGCGCCGATCCTCGGGGCGGTGCTGGTGGGCCTCGCGGCCGCCGGCGCCGTCGCTCTGCTCGGCACCCTCCTCCGTCCGTACCGCCGAGGGGAGCAGCCCGCATGAGCCCTGCAGGATCCGCGGTCGTCGTCGACTCCGTCACGAGGACCTTCACCACCGCCCGCGCCGCGAGCGTCACGGCGCTCCAGGACGTCTCGCTCGAGGTGGCCGCGGGGGAGTTCGTCTCGCTGATCGGCCCGTCCGGCTGCGGCAAGTCGACGCTGCTGCGGCTGATCGCCGACCTCGACGAGCCGGACTCCGGCTCGATCGCCGTGTTCGGCAAGACGGCCCGGCAGGCGAGGCTCGACCAGGACTACGGGATCGCGTTCCAGCAGGCAGGCCTCCTGCCGTGGCGCACGATCCGGGCGAACATCGCCCTGCCGCTGGAGCTGCACGGCGTCGCCGCGACCGCCCGGCGCTCGCGCGTCGACGAGCTGCTGGCGCTGGTCGGGCTCGGCGACTTCGCCGACTCCTACCCGGACCAGCTCTCCGGCGGGATGCAGCAGCGCGTCGCCATCGCGCGGGCGCTCGCCGAGAGCCCGCGCCTGCTCCTCATGGACGAGCCGTTCGGGGCGCTCGACGAGATGACCCGCGAGCGGATGCAGACGGAGCTGCTGCGGATCCGGCGCGAGACCGGCGCCGCCGTTGTCTTCGTCACCCACTCGATCCCGGAGGCGGTGTTCCTCTCGGACCGCGTCGTGGTGATGTCGCCGCGGCCGGGCAGGATCCGCGACGTCCTCCCGGTCGGACTCCCCGGAGCATCCGAGCGCGACGCGGCGGTCAGGGAGGACACGGCGTTCTTCCGCGACGTGAGCGCCGTGCGCGAGCTGCTGCACGGCGATCCCGCCGCCGTGCCGCGCGGAGTGGAGAACCGGTGAGCACGACGGCGCTGGCGCGCAGCGTGCTCGCGCCGCTCGTGCTCGGGATCGCCGCGGTCCTGCTCTGGCAGGCCGGGGTCACCGCTCTGGCGATCCAGCCGTTCGTGCTCCCGTCGCCGCTGGCGATCGGACAGGAGTTCGCCGCGAACCTCGGCTCCGTCGCCGAGGGCAGCGCGGTGACCGGCCGCAACGCGCTGGTCGGCCTGCTGGTCGGCGCGGTGCTGGCGGTCGTGGTCGCCGGGCTCTCGGCGCTCGCGCGGGTCTTCGACGGACTGGTCGCGCCGATCGTGGCCGCGGCCGCCGTCGTGCCGATCGTCGCCCTCGCTCCGGTGCTCTACACGATGTTCGGAGCGAACGCCGAGACCGCGAGGCAGCTCGTCGCGGCGCTCGCCGTGTTCGTGCCGGTGTACGTGACGACGCTGCGCGGGCTGCGGCAGGCCGCTCCGGTGCACCGCGACCTGCTGAAGGCCTACGCGGCGACCCCCTGGCAGACCGCCCGCACGATCACGCTGCCGGGAGCAGTGCCCTACGTCTTCACAGGGCTGCGCATCGCCTCCTCGCTCGCGGTGATCTCGGCGCTGGTCGCCGAGTACTTCGGCGGACCCGTGGGCGGGCTCGGCAAGTCGATCACGACGGCGGCCTCGGGCAGCGACTACGCGCTCGCCTACGCCTACGTCCTGGGCGCTGTGCTCGTCGGCCTCGCGTTCTACTGCGTGACGGCCGCGCTCGAGGCGTTCGCGCTGCGCCGCGGCCGGCTGCGCTGAGCGCGGCGCCGCGCGTCCCCGCACCCTCCTCGATCCTCCCGATTCCCGATTCCCGACTCCACCCGACGCACCATCCGCACCGCCCGCATCATCAGCGCCACCTGCACCACAGCACCACCTGCACCGCCGCACCACGGGGCGCGCCGCACCGGCGACCCCGCAGACCGCACCAGGAGGACCCGTGACCAGACGCACCCGCATCACCCTGACGACGACCGCCGCCTTCGCGGCCGTGGGCCTCGCGCTCACCGGCTGCAGCGCCTCCGGCGGCTCCGACCCGGGGTCGGACTCCGGCTCCGGCGGCCTCACGCCGGTCACCCTGCAGCTGCAGTGGGTGGCCCAGGCGCAGTTCGCCGGGTACTACGCCGCGCTCGACCAGGGCTACTACGAGGACGAGGGCCTCGACGTGACGATCGCCGAGGGAGGCGGCGACATCGTCCCCCAGGACGTGCTCGCCTCGGGCGACGCGGACTACGCCATCTCCTGGGTGCCCAAGGTCCTCGGCTCGATCGAGCAGGGGGCCGGGATCACCGACGTCGCGCAGATCTTCGAGCGCAGCGCCACCACGCAGATCTCCTTCAAGGACAAGGGGATCACCTCGCCCGCCGACCTCGCCGGGAAGAGCGTGGGCAGCTGGGGCTACGGCAACGAGTGGGAGCTGTTCGCCGGCATGCAGAAGGACGGCGTCTCCCTCGACGACATCTCGCTGGTGCAGCAGCAGTTCGACATGAACGGCTTCCTCGCGGGCGACATCGACGCGGCCCAGGCGATGACCTACAACGAGTACGCCCAGGTCCTCGAGACCGTGAACCCCGCCACAGGCGAGCTGTACCAGCCGGACGACCTGAACGTCATCAGCTGGAACGACATCGGGACCGCGATGCTCCAGGACGCGATCTGGGCGGACGCGGGCAGGCTCGCCGACGACGACGCGTACGCCGAGCAGACGGTCGCCTTCATCAAGGCCTCGATCAAGGGCTGGATCTTCGCGAAGGACGACCCGCAGGCGGCGGCCGACATCGTCACCGCGGCCGGATCCACGCTCGGCACCAGCCACCAGCTCTGGATGACCAACGAGGTCAACAAGCTGATCTGGCCCTCGACGAGCGGCGTCGGGATGATCGACGAGGCCGCGTGGCAGCAGACGGTCGACATCGCGAAGGAGACGGAGAACGAGACGGGCGCGACGATCATCAGCGCGGACCCGCCCGCCACCGCCTACTCGAACGAGTACGTCGAGAAGGCGCTCGCGGAGCTCGCCGACGAGGGAGTGGACACGAGCGGTGCCGACTACGCGCCGATCGACGTGACGCTGGAGGCCGGCGGCGCCTGAGCCCGGACTCCGCCCCTCCCGGCTTCTCCCGGCCCCTCCGGCCCCGGAGGGGGCCGGGAGGGGTAGGCTGGACCCTCGTGACTACTTTCAAGAAGACGCCGTTCACCGTGAACGTGCGCGACCTCGTGAGGCGACCGGGCGAGATGCGCGAGCACCGCCTCGAGCTCGAGGCGCCGGAGCAGTTCGGCGAGGGGATCGTCGCGGTCCGCAAGGGATCGGCCGTCGATCTCGACGTCCGGCTCGAGTCCGTGCACGAGGGGATCCTGGCCAGTGTCGAGGTGTCGGCGAGGGCCGACGGCGAGTGCAGCCGGTGCCTGACCGACATCTCCCTGCCTGTCGATGTCGAGTTCCAGGAACTTTTCGCGTACTCTTCTGACGAAGCTTTCGACTATGAGGTTCACGACGACCACGTGGATCTTGAACCTCTGGTCAGGGATGCGGTGGTTCTGTCGCTGCCGTTCCAGCCGGTCTGCCGGCCGGACTGTCCGGGCCTCGACCCCGTCACGGGGGAGCGGCTGGCCGATTCCTCCACGCCCGAACCCGAGGCGCCGCGCGACTCCCGGTGGGCCGCGCTCGCAGGGTTGAGCGAGGGGGACGGCGGGGCCGCAGCGCCCGGAGCTTCCACCGACAGAGCTTCCGCAGACAGCGGTGAGGGCGCGACCGCCCGCACCGAATCCGACTAGAGGTAGAGAAGAGAGAATCATGGCTGTTCCCAAGAGGAAGAAGTCCCGCGCGAACACCCACGCCCGTCGTTCGCAGTGGAAGGCCGAGGTCCCCACCCTCGTCAAGACCATCGAGAACGGCAAGGTCGTCTACAGCCTTCCCCACCGCGCCAAGGTCGTCGAGGACTCCGCGGGCACCGCGCTGTTCCTCGAGTACAAGGGCCGCAAGGTCGCCGACGTCTGATCCCGCTCCTGGTCCGCACGGCGCGGGGCGCACCGCCCCTCGACGAACGGACCGCGGTCCATCGTGAACCAGACCTCCGCACGACCCTCCAGCGACGACCGGTCGCGTCTGGAGGCCACGCTCGGCGTGAGCCTCGACGGTGAGCTCTTCGAGCTCGCCCTGACGCACCGGTCGTTCGCTTTCGAGCACGGCGGCATCCCGCACAACGAGCGCCTCGAGTTCCTCGGCGACTCGATCCTCGGGCAGGCCGTGACCGTCATGCTCTACACCGAGTACCCCGCCCTCAGCGAGGGCGACCTGGCCAAGCGCCGGGCGAGCCTCGTCTCGACCGTCGCGCTCGCCGAGATCGCCCGCGGCATCGGCCTGGGCGAGTTCCTCCGCCTCGGACGCGGCGAGGAGCTGACCGGCGGCCGCGACAAGGCGTCGATCCTCGCCGACACCGTCGAGGCCATCATCGGCGCCGTCTACCTGGGCACCGGTCCCGACGCGGCCCGCGACCTGGTGCTGCGCCTGATCGCCCCTCTGCGGGCCGATCCGCTCCGCTTCGGCGTCTCGATGGATCCGAAGACGAGCTTGCAGGAGGCGGCCGCCGAGCGCGGTGCGCCGGCCCCGCGCTACGAGATCGCCGCCACCGGCCCCGACCACAACAAGGTGTTCGTCGCCACCGTGATCGTCGGCGGACTCGTCACGGCCCGCGGCGAGGGGACGAGCAAGAAGGCGGCCGAGATGGCCGCCGCGCTCGACGCGTGGACGCGTCTGGCGGCCCCCGGCGCACCCGCCGCTCCCGCGGTCTCGGACTGACCGTGCCCGAGCTGCCCGAGGTCGAGGTGGTGCGGGCGGGTCTCGCTCCCGCGGTCACCGGCTCGCTGGTGACCGGCGTCGAGATCGTCGACGAGCGCTCGCTGAAGCGGCACGTGCATCCGCACGGGACCTTCGAGCGCCTGCTCGTCGGGCGCCGGCTCGAAGCGGCGGTGCGGCGCGGGAAGTTCCTCTGGCTGCCCGCGGGCCGCGACGAAGCGCTGCTGGTGCACCTCGGCATGAGCGGTCAGGTGCTGCTGCGCACGGCGGATGCGGCGCTGCCGCGGCTGGCGCGCATCCGGATCGGGATCGAGCACCCCGAGCACGGCGAGCTCGCCCTGCACTTCGTCGACCAGCGGATCTTCGGCTCGATGGCGGTCGACGCTCTGGTGCCGACCCCGGACGGAGCGCCGGGCGGCTACGCGGGCGAGGAGGCCCGCGGAGGCGGCTGGCTGCGCGCCGTGCCCTCGCAGGTCGCGCACATCGCCCGCGATCCGCTCGACCCCTCCTTCGACCTGGGCTCGGTCGTCGCATCGCTGGCGAGGAGGAGCAGCGGGATCAAGCGGGCGCTGCTCGACCAGACGCTCGTGAGCGGCATCGGGAACATCTACGCGGACGAGTCGCTGTGGGCGGCGGAGCTGCACCCGGAGCGGCCGAGCTCGTCGCTCGGCGAGGCGCGCATCCGCCGCCTCTTCGCCGAGGTCCGCTCGGTGCTCGAGCGGGCGCTGGCCGAGGGCGGCACCAGCTTCGATGCGCAGTACGTGAACGTGAACGGTGCCTCCGGCTACTTCTCGCACAGCCTGCACGCCTACGGGCAGACGGGGAAGCCGTGCGCCCGGTGCGGCGCGGCGATCGTGCGGGTGCCGTTCATGAACCGCTCCTCGCACCTCTGCCCGCACTGCCAGCAACTGCCGCGCTGACGCGCCGGGAGGCGCCGCCTCAGGCGGCGGCGTCGGCGGGCGCCGGAGCGTACCGGGAGTGGACGACGAGCTCGCCCAGCAGCGTCGCGACGAGCGTGATGACCGCGGCGATCGCCAGGCCGAGCCAGAGTCCGACCAGCAGGGCGAGCGCGCCGACTCCGGCACCCGCGGCGATCAGGACGATCGCCGCCGCGCGGCGGAACCACGGCTGACCGGAGCCTCCCGCCAGGCGGGAGTCCGCGGCGAGGCCGGTGATCGTCGAGGTCACGACGACCGTCGTGACGTCCTTGACGGCGAGGTGGCGGGCGGTCGCGGCCTGGAGGCCCATCGCCCCGCCCAGCACGCCGGTGACGGTGAAGGCGAGCGGCTCGGGGTGCTCAGGCACGACCGCGAGCACGATCGCCAGGACGCCGAGCAGGATGCCGACCACCGCGAAGAGCCAGGTCGAGCGCGAGGTCCAGCCCTTCTTCACCGGGCGGAGCACCCGGCCGCCGATCACGGCGCCGATCATGAAGGCGCCCAGCGCGATCAGGGGCCCGACCACGGGCAGGTCGGCCGCGCCGGAGAGGGCCATGCCGAGGATGACGACGTTGCCGGTCATGTTGCCGGCGAAGACGCGGTCGAGCCCGAGGTACCCGACGGCGTCGATGATGCCGGTCGAGAAGGTGAGGGCGAGCATCAGGCCGAGGGTCGCGCCCTCGGAGCGGGTGCGCAGGCGTCGGAACACGGGAGTCCTGTCGTCGGGGGCGGGTCTGGAGAATCGTGGCACACGCGTGCACATGCTCGAAACACGGCGCGGTTAGGGTCGGACGGCGCGGACGGGCCGCGCGGGAGGCGGACGCGCATGCGGTGGACGGAGTGGGCGGTGCAGCCCGGTGAGGGAGTGCCGCCGGGGGTCGACTACCTGCCGGCCGAGCCGGGGTCGGTGCTGTGGGGGCGCCTGCCGTGCGCGGCGGACGCGCCCGTGCTCACCGTCGACTCGGGGGCCGAGGTCGTCATCGACACGCTCAGCCACGAGGGCGTGCTGGAGGATCAGGGCCGCGATCCGGTCGCCTACTTCGGCCGCCACGGAGTCGCTCCGGAGGGGGTGCTGCGCGACGCGGTCGCGCTCGCCGCGGACGGGCCGTTCCGCGACGGCGAGACGGACGGGCCGCACGTGGTCACGGGGCCGATCGCCGTCCGGGGAGCGCTGCCGGGGGACCTGCTCCGGATGACCCTCCTCGAGGCCGAGCCGCGCGTGCCGTACGGAGTCGTCTCGAACCGGCACGGCCGCGGGGCGCTGCCGGGCGAGTACCCGCTGCAGGAGGGGCCGTTCAGCGTCTTCGCGCGCGTCGACGAGGACGCGCAGGGCGGTCTCCGCGGCGTCATCCCGCTGGTGCCGGGAGGAGAGCGGGCCGCCCGGTTCCCGCTCCGGCCGTTCCTCGGGATCATGGGCGTCGCCGTCCCAGGGGAGGAGCGCCCGCACTCGGTGCCGCCCGGTGCGCACGGGGGCAACATCGACATCGCACTGCTGACCGCCGGAACCAGCCTCTACCTTCCCGTGCAGGTCCCGGGCGCGCTCGCGTACGTCGGCGATCCCCACTTCGCGCAGGGCGACGGCGAGGTGGCGCTGACGGCGATGGAGGCGAGCCTGCGCGTCCGGGTGCGCCTGGAGGTCGTCCCGCGCGCCGAGGCGCTCGCGGCGTTCGGGAAGCTGCTCGGGCCGATGGGGGAGACCGGCGAGTTCCTCGTGCCCACCGGGATGGACGAGGACCTGGACGTCGCCGTGCAGAAGTGCGTTCGCGCGGCCATCGCGCTGCTGGCGGCCCGCTACGGGATGGACCCGGCTCACGCCTACGCCTACCTCAGCGCGGCGACCGACTTCGACATCTCGCAGGTCGTCGACCTGGTGAAGGGCGTGCACGCCCGCGTCCGGACGGCCGACTTCGATGACTGACCCGCGGGTGACGACGCTCGAGGGCGACCTGCCGGACGGGCTGGTGGACGCGGTCCTGGCGTACGAGGCGGCGCTCGGGGCTGACGACGTCGCGGCGCTCGCCGACGCGTTCGTGGACGCGCCGACGACGCTCCGGGGCGACGCCTCCGGACTGCTCGTCGGCCACGCGGTGATCACCGGCTTCCGGGGTCGTCGCGGCGGGGCGCCGGTGCGGGAGCTGGTGGAGCTGCACGTCAGGGCGGTCGATGCGGGCACGGCGCTCGTGGTGAGCGTGAACGCTCCGGCCCGTGGCGGGCGCGGGCTCGTCACGCAGCTGTGGTCGCGCGAGGGCGGGACCTGGCGGGTGCGCGCCGCGCAGGTGCAGGCGCCCTCGCCCGCGCTGGACCCCCGTGTCTGGCGGGCCGTCGGCGCGCCGCTCGTGCCGGCCGCCGGCTCCGGGACCCTCGACGGACTGGACGTCGCGGTCAAGGACCTCTTCGCGATCGAGGGCCAGCGGATCGGCGCGGGAGTGCCGGCCCGCCTCGCTTCCGCGCCGATCGAGGCGGCGACCGCTCCGGCCGTCGCGCAGCTGCTCGCAGCGGGAGCGTCGGTGCGCGGGATCGCTCAGACCGACGAGTTCGCGTACAGCATCGCCGGCCGGAACTCCGGCTACGGGACGCCGCCCAATCCAGCCGTGCCCGGAGCGATCCCGGGCGGATCGTCGAGCGGACCGGCGACTGCCGTGTCGCTCGGGCAGGCCGCCGTCGGGCTGGCGACCGACACCGCGGGATCGATCCGGGTACCCGCCTCCTATCAGGGCCTGTGGGGGCTGAGGACGACCCACGGTGCGGTGCCCGTCGAGGGGCTGCTGCCGCTGGCGCCGAGCTTCGACACCGTCGGGTGGCTGACGCGGGACCTCGGCACGCTGAGGCGGGTGGCCGAGGTCTGCCTGCCGTCCGGCTCGCCGGTGCGGAGTCTCGCGGTGGCGCCGGCACTGCTGGGCGGAGTGGACGCGGCCGTCCGGGCGGCGTTCGGATCGGCCGTCGAGAGGATGAGCACCGACGAGGTCGAGCTGCCCCCCGTGGCGGAGATGCTCGAGGCGTTCCGGCTCGTGCAGGCGGCGGAGGCGTGGCGGTCGAGCGGCTCGTGGGTCGCGGCGCATCCGGGAGTGCTGGCGGCGGACGTGCAGGCGCGCTTCGACGCGGCCTCGCTCGTCGACGAGCAGGAGGAGACGGCCGCGCGGGCGCGGGTCGCGGGGTTCCGGGAGGCGCTCGACCGTGCGCTCGAGGGGCGAGTGCTCCTCCTGCCTTCGACGTCGTCGGTGGCGCCGGCCCTCGATGCGTCGGCCGAGGCGATCGACGCGGCGCGGACGGCGACGCTCGGCCTGACCTGCGTCGCCGGGATCGGCGGGTATCCGGCGCTGTCGGTGCCGCGATCGAGTGTCGGCGGCGCTCCGGTGGGGCTCTGCCTGGTGGGACCGCGGGGGTCGGATCTCGCGCTGCTGGAGCTGGCCGGCACGCTCTGAGGGGGGCCACGCCCGGAGCTCGTTCTCTCCCTCGTCGTGAATCGAGGCGGACGCCGTGACCCGCTCTCCCGCTCGCCGCCTCTCTCTTTCTCTTTCTCTTTCTCTTTCTCTTTCTTTTTCTTTTTCTCTCCCTCCGTCCCTCCGTCCCTCCGTCCCTCCGTCCCTCGTCGTGGATCCGAGGCGGAAGCTGCGCCGTCGTGGCCGAGTCGCTGCGCTGACCGCTGTCCTCGAGTGCGATCTCAGCGGTGAGCAGGGGCGCCGAGCCCGGAGGGTGGAACGAGCCCGGGTGCAGCGAGTGCGGGCTCGGTCGACCGGTTCGTCGGCGGGCGCGTCGGACGACCGTCTTCCACGGCTCGGCCCTCGGCTGAGACAGGCCGGTGGATCGGACCCGCGCGGCGCGAGCGGGCGTGCACGAGCACGCCCGCTGGAGCACGCGCTGGAGCATGCCCGCAGGAGCGCGGCTCCTTCCGCCGTCAGAACGGTGGCGGCGCATCGCTGAAGCTCGGCCTGCGCCGCGGCGGGGCTGGCGGCGCGGGCGGATCGGGTGGACGGGTGACCACGCGGCGGCCCGTGGGGGTGGTCCAGTCGGCCGATCCGTCGGGGTGGAGCGTGTAGGTCCAGCGGTCGCCGTGGCGGACGTGGTGGTGGGCGACGCAGAGCGACGCCAGGTTGTCGAGGGCGGTGGCGCCTCCGTGACGCCACTCGAGCGTGTGGTCGGCCTCGGCGGTCGCCGCGGGCCGGGTGCAGCCGGGGAAGCGGCATGTCCGGTCGCGCAGCTGGAGGGCGAGGCGCATCCGCGGGGGAGGGAGGCGGTGCGTGCGTCCGACGGAGACCACGGCGCCCGTGCTCGGATGGGTGAGCACCGGGGTGACGGCCGAGTCGGCTCCGAGGAGCTCGCGCGCGACGCCGGCCGGGATGAGGCCGTAGCCGTCCAGTTCCGCGGGGGTCTCGTCCTGCCCGGCCGCGGTGCTCGCGGCGAGGGTCAGACGCACCTCGGCCCGGATGCCGCGAGCGGACGTGCGCGGACGCTCGTCGCCCGGCGCCGTGCCGGACACGTCGCCGTCGCAGAGCAGGTCGACCAGGGCGTCGGCCCGCAGCTGCGCGAGCGTGCGCTCCTCCGCTGCACCGCTCCCGTCGCCGTTCCCGTCGCGGAGGGTGCGGGCGATCCGGTCGAGCCGCGCGAGCGCACCGAAAGCGGCCGGAGCGGGGAGGGTCGCGCAGAGCGTGGCCATGCCGTCCTGCTCGGGCGAGACCCGGACAGACCGGTCCTCCCGAGCGCGGGCGTGCCGGTCGGCCAGAGGACTCTCGTGGAGTTCGTCCCGCAGCCGGGCGAGGCATCGCCGCAGCTGGGTCGGCGTCATCGAGGCGGCCAGTCCCGCGGCGCGCTCGTCGAACTCCGGGAGGGTGGCCGGCGGCAGGGTGGCCGCGACTCCGCAGATGATCTGCCCCGCCTCCCAGCGCAACCGCGCCTCGGCCAGCGCGGCGCGCGTGCAGGGCAGGTGGTCGACCAGCAGGCGGGCGTGCTCGAGCTCGCGCGCGGCCACACGCTCGGACACGGCGAGTGCGACGGCGAGCTCGGCCCGGACGGAGCGCTCCACGAGGTCGCGCGACTCGGCGGGAGACCCGCCGCGGGCGAACCCCTCCGGGCGACGCAGAGCAGCCGTGTACGCCTCGTGCAGCGCCTCGGCGGAGGCGAGGTGGAGCGGAGCCGCCGAGCGGGCGAGCAGCGCCGCGCGGTCGCCGAGGGCGCGGACCTCCTCGAGTCCCTGCCGCATCCCGACCGCCATACCCGTATTGAACCAGTGACCACCGACACGCGGGCCGCAGGTGCGTCCGATCGGGAGGACCCGCTCGCCGGACGGCCCTGTGGAGGAGGCTCGCCGCACCAGCGGACGTCGAGCCGGTTCCGATCAACCGGATCAGGACGATCCGCACAGGACCGACGTCGCCGTCAGCAGGACCACGAGGACGCCGATGACGACGAGGAGAGCTCCGCCCGCGGCCGTCAGGAACGGCGACTGCCCCGAAGGCCGGGCCCGTTGCCCGTGCTTCCGCAGCTGATCTCGGGCCCGCGCAGAGATCCGCTCGCTCTGAGTGATGAACACCACACCGAAGATGATCGCGATCGACGCCTAGGTGAGGGCGACGATCCGGTCCTCGATCACCGTCCGGAGGCCCTTCCCTCCATCACGGCCCTCCTGCCGACCAGCGTCTCGCGACCCTCCCCGACGACCCCCGCCACACCGCGAAACACCGGCGAAACGTCCGTCGCATAGGCTCTCCGGGTGAAACGACTGTTTCTCTCCCGCTCGTGAAGAGGTGGCCCATGACCGCGCCCGCACCGTTCCTCCCCGTCGATCCGCCGCCGCGCCTGCTGATGGGGCCGGGCCCGATCAACGCGGATCCGCGCGTCCTGCGTGCGATGTCGGCGCAGCTGGTCGGGCAGTACGACCCGTTCATGACGGCGACGATGACGGAGACGCAGGAGCTGTACCGGCAGGTATTCCGCACCCGCAACGAGAAGACGATGCTCGTCGACGGCACGAGCCGTGCGGGCATCGAGGCGGCGCTGGTCTCGATGCTGGAGCCGGGCGACCGCGTGCTCGTGCCGGTCTTCGGGCGGTTCGGGCACCTCCTCCGGGAGATCGCGGAGCGCTGCGGCGCGGAGGTGCACGTGATCGAGGCCGAGTGGGGGCAGGTCTTCCCCGTCTCGGCGATCGCCGAGGCCCTGGCCCGGGTGAAGCCGAAGATGCTGGCCGTGGTCCACGGCGACACGTCGACCACCATGGCGCAGCCGCTGGAGGAGCTCGGCGCCCTCTGCGAGAAGCACGGCGCCCTCTTCTACACCGACGTCACCGCCTCCCTCGCGGGCAACGCCTTCGCGACCGACGAGCTCGGGCTCGACGCGGTCACCGCGGGGCTCCAGAAGTGCCTGGGCGGCCCGTCCGGATCGGCTCCCGTCACCTTCTCGGAGAAGGCCGTCGCGGTGATCGAGTCGCGCAAAAGCATCGAGGCGGGGATCCGCGACGAGGGCGACACCGTCAGCGCCCGCCGCGTCCGCTCCAACTACTTCGATCTCGGCATGGTCTTCGACTACTGGGGGCCGCGCCGCCTCAACCACCACACCGAGGCGACCACGATGCTCTATGGCGCGCGCGAGTGCGCCCGCATCGTCGTCGAGGAGGGCCTGGACGAGACGGTCGCCCGCCACGCGCTGCACGGGTCGGCGATGCTCGCCGGAGTCCGCGGCCTCGACCTCGAGGTGTTCGGCGACGTCGGGCACAAGATGACGAACGTCGTCGCGGTGCGCATCCCGCAGGGCGTGAACGGTGACGCGGTGCGCGGGGAGATGCTCGCCGACTTCGGCATCGAGATCGGCACGTCCTTCGGGCCGCTGCACGGGAAGGTCTGGCGCATCGGCACGATGGGCTACAACGCCCGGACGGACGCGGTGCTGACCACCCTGGCGGCGCTGGAGGCGGTGCTGCGCCGCGCGGGCGCCTCCGTGCCGGTGGGCGGCGGAGTCGCGGGGGCCTACGAGGTCTACGGGGCGGCACGCGCATGACCGGCACCACCACGGACCCCGCCACCACGACCGCCACGGCGCCCGCTGGACCTACACGCTCCACCCCGACGGATCGGCCGACTGGACCACCCCCACGGGCC